>DXDJ01000019.1 GCA_019115525.1 Candidatus Helicobacter avistercoris
ATTTTATTTTAAAAGGAGACCGCAGGGTAAAAATAAACAAAACCGATAAGACTCTAGGGTGCCTCCAAAGGAAGCACCAGCAAATCTTATCACTCTCTAGCCCTTAGGCTAGAGAGTATGATCATTATTTACTCTCTGGAGTTGTTTTGCTCTCTTGAGTTTGATTCTCTGTAGAGTTTGCCTCTTGAGTTTGTGCTGTAGAGTTTGAGTTTGCACTCTCTTGATTTTCTACTTTTTCTTTATCTTCTCCACTCTCTTTATTTGCTTCACTCTCATCACTAACTTTAAGTGGAGTAATGGATTTATTATTTGGATTGATTGGAGTATAACCTGTATTCTCTCCAAAGCTATATCTTACTCCTACATTGACTTGATAATCAGTATTGATCTTCCCTGCAAAACTCTTCTCAAAATCAAAATACACTCTAGTATTGTCTTTGATTGTCATATTAGTCCCTACATTCATCACTACTCTTCCATCAGAGGATAGAGAATTAGCAAGAGCATTAACTCCTCCAAGATTTGTGCTAAGTGTCACATCTCCTCCTGTGATGTAGTCATACTCATAGAATGCTCCTACATACACACTAGCCTTTATAGCTTTATCTTGAGTAAATCTCTTAAAGTCATAGCCAAAGGATGATCCAAATCGACTTCTAAGTTGCATCAAAGCATCACTTTTGGCTTGTAATTCACTTCTACCACTGCTTAGAGTATATTCTGTTGCATTGACATATCCAAATGAAAGTTCTGCTTGAGGATCGATAATCCACTCTTTTTGGCTTCCTAGTTTAAATCTATATCCAAACTCATCACTTAGAATAATTCCATAGTTTGTTGTGCTTACAGAGTTTCCTTGTGCTGTTCCAGATGTATTGAAGTCATTCATAATGTAGTTGAATTTAAAGATACTATCATTATACCAACCCTCATCTTGAACATAAGAGTTATAGATGTCCACTTCAATCATATTAGACTTCATATCTCCCTCTATTCCTTCACTCACACCACTTAGAGTATTGGTAGCATTAGAAGTCTTAGAGCTAGAGTTACTGTATGCTAGAGCCACACCTAGATAGTTATTGGCTCCCTCAAACCCAAAGGCATAGTCATATCCAGCTTGGAATGTGACATACTCTGTTTTACTTCCAAGTCCAAACTCACTGCTTTGAGCTCCTCCAAAGACTCTTGCCCATACTCCTTGAGAATTATCATTATTTCTTAGCTCTCCCATTCTTTTATTGAGTGAGTTGAAGTTGGCTGCAAAGATATCTAGGCTTGTAGCAAAGATTGAGCTTGTAGCTTCTTGGATAGCACTATCTGCTCCAGAGGTTTTGACACTATTGACAAAGTAGGTAATGTAATTGTTGCTTCCTATTGTTTGAATTACACCATTCACATTTGTTTCTACTGCAGTGAGTGTTCCACTTAAGACATCAAATCCTTGAAGAGAGTTTGCTTCTTGTAGAGTGATGATACCTTTTGCTCTAATGTCTGCTTCTGTAGTTCCAGTAGAACTAGCATTTGTAGTCTTTGCAATTGTAGCTACAGCAATGTTTTTATTATTTGTATCATCTGTTCCTTTTCCTTGTGTATATGTAATAGAAGAGAGATCAGTGCTTGTATCTACTGCAAGTTGCATATAGTAGGTTCCACTAAGAGCTTGAGAGTTATTTCCAGCATTTTCAATTACGATTCTATCTGCATAGGCTGTGCTACCTGTTCCACTAATTGCTGTTCCACCAATTTTTGCCTTGCTTTGATCTGCATTGGCATTGACATAATTGACAAAGACAAGAGAACCATTTCCTTGGAGTCCTGTGCCTGAAGTTTTTGTATTATCCCCAATAACAAGCACTCTAAAGTCCTCTCTATCAAAAACATTGCTTGAGCTTGCTCCACCTGTGGCAATATTGATAACTGTATTGTTTGTTTGAGCAAGGGTACCGTATGCAAATTGGGTTTGATCAATGGCATTTGTCCCAGAGAGAGTGAGATTTGCAAGTTTAGTCAAATCATCTGTGAGAATCATTTTTGAAGCACTTTTCATGACTAGGTTGATTTTACTCTTTGAAGGATCAAGGGTAATACTTCCAGCAAAGACAGAATTGTCAGAGAGGGTTGCATTGTAGGTCTTGGAAGTGCCAGTAGATGCACTAAGCTGAGAGATAGTTCCTACAGCAAAACCAGTGATTGTGACAGTGTCAGTAGTATTTGATGTATCTCTTATGCTATCAATATGCACATAGCTTCCATCATCTGCTCTATAAAGTGAACCATAAGTTGCTAGAAGTGAGACGTTTTGATTGCCAATAGAAGTGGTTTTATCCTCAAGAGTGAGTTTGACTCCATCTTGATAGGTTAGTCCAAAGAATTGATTGATAGAGGAATTTGTTGTTTGAGTAAAACCTTCTGTGGCAGTTCCACTTCCACCCCCAACTATACCACTTCCTCCATTATTGCTATGAGCAAAGATCATATTGACTTTTCCAGCAGAGTAATCGACATAGGATTGGATATGGAGATTCTTGGCAGCATCAGTAATAAGTGTGACAATATTTGTCTCTCCACCTTCTGAGTTGATTTTAAATGATGAAGTCTTTCCTTTTGTGAGATCTTGGCTTAGTCTTGAGATGATGGTTGTGGTTCCATCTTTTGTCGTGATACTACCTGAATTTGGAATGTTAGTGGGTGCCCAAAGTGCATCTTCCAAGATAATATTGTTGTTTCCATTGCTTTGTGTTGTGATATTTCCTATAAGGCTAGGAGTAGCACTCGCATTAGTTTCTTTGATGTAGAGGTTATTGGTTCCACCATTGGCTGTGATGTTGCCATTGATAGAAGTTGTTCCACTGTTTGTTGTATTTCCAGCAACGATGTTATTGCTTCCACCATTGGCTGTGATACCCCCTGAGAGAGTGATTTGCTTGACATTGATATAGTTTGCCCCTCTATTTGTAAAAATCCCCTCAGAGATTGTTAGATTGATATTGGCTTGGTGTGATGAGTCACTCCAAGATGAGGCAAAATCGCTGATTAGAGCAAGAGTGCTTCCACTCCCTTGAGTTAACCCCTTTCCAATATAAATATTCCCCGTTTCAGCTCCAGAGATTGTGCTTTGCTTATTGATAGCTCCTATTGAAAGAGTGCTGTTTGAACTTTGCTCAAAACTCAAGATGTTGGAAGCTGTTATACCATTTAAAAAACCTTGCCAAGTTCCTACTGAGCTAATCTCTGTAATTTTTGCATCACTTCCATTAGATACTGTGTCATTAAATTTGAAGATATTGCTAGAATCAGTTGGCCAAGAAGATTGACTGCTTGCGATAATGGCTGTATCGCTATTAAAGTTTGTAGCTCCTGTGATCTCAAAAATATTGCCGTTTCCACTTTCCCAACCTGTTGCTTTTGCAAGGATGGTTTGAGTGCTATCACTTTTCCCAAAATTCATTCCACCACTACTTACAGTAATGATATTTTTTACATTTCCATATCCTCCACTTACATTGAGAGTGATATTTCCCTCAATTGTATTGGAAGTGCCATTGAAAGTGAGGGTGTTGGTTCCAGCAGAGGCATTGATGTTTCCTGTGATAGTGTTGGTGGTTGTGGCACCAAAAGTGATAGTGTTTGTTCCACCTCCAGCCGTAACATCCCCAGTGATTTGTGCTGTTGTAGTGCCACTTTGGAAATTGATTGTATTGGTTCCACCTGCGGCAGAGACTGCGACTGTATCTTTTGCATTGATTTTATTCTCTCCTGTTGATAGTGTGAGTGTGTTTACTCCACTAGGATTAGATTGAACTGAGCCATTGATTGTAAAGGAGGTGGAAGTGCCATTGACTGTAATTTTGTTTTCAGCTTTTCCATTACCACTTCCTAGAAAAATAGCCTCGATATTTCCATTGATGATATTGGTTCCTGCAGTGAATGTTAATTCATTGATACCAGAATTTCCATATTTTTCAGCCTTGATATTTCCTGTGATGGTATTGGTTCCTGATGAGCCAAAATGAAAAATATTCTTTGCATTTCCATATGCAGTCGCAGTTGCAGTGATATTCCCAGTGATTGTTGTGTCATTGCTATTTATTTGTCTATTTGTTGGGGCTAGGAAGTTGAAGGTATTGGTTCCAGTAGAGACTGTTATATTTCCATAAAGTGAGGCAGAATTCTTGAAGTTAAAAGTGGTTTTAATATCGTAGTATTTTTCAACTTGACTTTTGATTGTAATATCCCCAATCATATCGCCACCAAAAGTAGCTTCAAATTGGTTTTCTTCAAACCAACCTTGAGCTCTTCCAGAGATAATAGCAATATTTCCCACAAGAGAAACTTCTCTTCCATCGAGTTGTCCTTTGGAATTGCTTAAGTCAAGAATCATTTTTCTACCATATGTGTCTTTGTTTGTACTGGGATTCCAATTACTAGCTTCACTGGATGGAGCAAAATCAAAGACTAAAGTTCCACTTCCATTATTGATCACTAATCCTTTATCTCCTCCCTTGAGTGTAAGGGTTGTATTTTGTCCTGATACTACTTTTCCATCTTGCGTGATTGTAAGGGTTTTATCAACTATGCTACTTCCTGAAGAAGTTGTATCGTATTTAAAAGTTATGCTTTCAATGACATTGTTAGATCCAGGAGCAGTGACTGGCATATAGAAGTTGTCATATGGAGTTTGTCCAGATCCTGTATTCCAAGAAACACCAGAGATACTTACAGGGGATTCAGTTCCATTATTACCATAGCAAATGACAGGATTACCATTAGATCCATTGCAAGTCGCACTTGCCACACTCACACCAAGAGCCAAAGCTAAAGAAGTAGCTACAATAGGCTTAAAAAGTTTGTTTGAACTAACGCTTGAAGATTTTGTAGAGGAAGAAGTGTTAGATTTGGTTACTACCCCCCCCCCCTATTAGGTGATTGTGAAGTTTTCTCATTATGAGTCTCCTTGTGTTGAAATTGAAATGAGCGGAATTGTATCACAAGATATGGGTAAATGAAATACAAATGTGAAAAATCAAAATCCCTATGGGGAATGAAGGATTAAAAATTTGCCAATTCATCAAAATTAACACTGCATTTTGCAATTCTTTTGACTTTGCCCTCAAAGCTAATGTGTTTGTCTTCTATTTCAAAGATAAGGTGCTCTCCTGAAGGAGGAATGAGTGTGACTTGATTGCCACTCATCTCTCCTCGCTCATATAGACTTGCCACTACACTTGCCATTCCTGTTCCACAAGCAAGAGTGATATTCTCTACCCCTCGCTCAAAAGTTTTGATTTTATACCCCTCATCGGTAGGAAAAACGATATTGACATTGCTGTCATATTGAAGTCGTAAATCTTTCATAGAGTGAATGCAAAAGTTCTCAAACTCCTCTTCGCTCTCCAAGAATTTTACTAGATGAGGCACACCTGTATCGAAGAAATCCCAGCCATTATCTTGATTGAGTGCAAAGATTTTATAAGCTCCAAGATTGGTTGCCACTCTATAAGGGAAGCTTGTATGCGTAACTTCGACTTCTATCACTCCTGCACCACTCAAAAACTGATGTTTATGTGGAGCAAGAGAATGTAAAAACGCATATAATCCCACGCATCGACTTGCATTCCCGCACATTCTAGCTTTTGAGCCATCGCTATTGTAGAAATCCCATTCATAAGCGTATTTTTTATGAGGCTTTAGAAGCACTAATCCATCTGCACCGATTCCATTATGGCGATCGCAGAGTTTGCGTGCAAGTTCTGAAGCGTTGATGGAGGAGGGGAGGGTGTGGGTGATGAGAAAGTCATTCCCACTTGCACTATATTTTTCTAACTCAAGCATTATTTTCTCCTAGTTCTTTGATATAGAGGTGTGAAGTGGATTTGGGGATAGTTTTGGTGGTAGGAAGCGCTAGGACTTCATAGCTCTTGCTTCCTGTGAGATAAACAAGCTTGATGATATCTCCTACTTTGACTTCTTTGGCACTTTTGACAGCCTTATCGTTGATATACACTACACCGCTGTCGCACATATCTTGGGCGATACTTCGGCGTTTGAGAATGTTTGTGGAGTTGAGAAACTTATCAATTCGCATTATCGAATCCTTTTGATTTGAGCTTGATTGATTTTGTAAATCTTTGAGGGCGTGCTTTCATAGATCCCTCTTTTATCTTGGATGATTACTTCTGCTTTTTGTGTGGCAAAGTCAAGGCTAAAAACCTCTTTTGTAGGATTGGCACTTGAGGAATACATCCATTTAAAAGCTTGAAGGAATCTAAGATGAAAGGGGTCTTTGATGACTCGGCAAGCTTTGGAGTTGGGATAGATGAAAGTGGTTTTGCTAGAGCGTCGGATGAGATTTTTGTGTTTTTGTGGGATTCGCACAAAGTCTTTGAGAGTGGCTAGACTCTCAACTTCCAGCAAGACTTTCTTTTTCTCCCTTCCTTTAGCAAGGTTGATTTTGCTCTCATTTTGAGAGAGAAACCCTGCTGTTGTGTCGCTTTGAGCCAAAAAGAGCATTTTAGCTTCTTAGGAAGTCTTGCAATGCTTTTGCAAGATAGGGGCTGTTATTTGAGAGCTCTTTAATCGCACTACAAGCTGCCTTTGCCTCTTCAATGGTTGTGAAGTAGGGGACTTGGGACTTTAGCACTTGCTGACGCAAGAGGCGTGTATCGCTTTTGTTGCTTCGCTCATCGCTACTATTGATCACCATGGCGATTTGATGATTTGTAATCTCATCTTGGATATTTGGGCGTCCCTCACTCACCTTAAGCACTAGCTCACACTCTACGCCCGATTCACTGATTGCCTTGTATGTCCCTCCTGTGGCACACACGCTAAAGCCTAGAGAGATAAACTCTTTTGCAATCTCTCCTGCAAAAGGCTTATCAAGGTCTTGCAAAGAGATAAAAATCTTTCCACTTGTAGGAAGCGTGTTTTTACAAGCGATTTGGCTTTTTGCAAAGCTAATTCCAAAGTTTTGGCTGATTCCCATAACCTCACCTGTACTTTTCATCTCAGGGCCAAGAGAAACATCTGCACCATTGAGCTTGTTGAATGGGAAGACAGATTCTTTAATCGCAATGTGTTTAAGGCTCTTGTGCTGATAGATTCCCTCTTTGCACTCTAGGAGATTGAAGCGATCGTAGAATTTGAGTGCTTCGATGAGATTTCCTTGCACCATTACTCTTGTAGCGATTTTTGCTAGTGGCATTCCTGTGGCTTTGCTGACAAATGGCACAGTTCGACTAGCCCTTGGATTAACTTCAATGAGATAGATTTCATTGTGGTGGATGGCGTATTGCACGTTCATTAGTCCTACAACACCAAGTTTGAGTGCGATTTGTGTTGTCATCTTTTGGATTTGATTTATTAGCTCATTTGAGAGAGAGAAAGGAGGGAGAGAGGAGGCACTATCTCCTGAGTGAATCCCTGCTTCTTCGATATGTTGCATAATCCCGCCGATATAGACATTTTCTCCATCACTGATTGCATCTACATCTAGCTCAATAGCACGATCAAGGAATTTATCCACAAGCACTGGTGAGCTCTCACTCACCTTTACAGCCTCTTCCATATAGGCTTTGAGCTCGTCATCATTATGCACGATTCTCATCGCTCTTCCACCCAACACATAGCTAGGTCGCACAAGGACTGGGAAGCCGATTTTACTAGCGATACTGTGGGCTTCTTCTTTGTTGAATGCAATTCCGTTTTGAGGTTGTTTGAGGTTGTTGGCTTCTACAAACTCGGCAAACTTTTCTCTATCCTCTGCTACATCGATGACTTTAGCACTTGTTCCGATGATTTTTGCGCCGATTCTTGTGAGCTCTTTGGCAAGTTTAAGTGGGGTTTGTCCTCCAAAATGCACGATGATTCCATCAGGATTTTCTCTCTCAATCACGCTTCGCACTCGCTCCAAATCGATTGGCTCAAAATACAGCGTATCGCTTGTATCATAGTCTGTGCTGACAGTCTCAGGGTTGCAGTTATACATAATGCTCTCATAACCCATATCTTTGAGTGCAAATGAGGCGTGAACGCAACAATAGTCAAACTCGATTCCCTGTCCGATGCGGTTTGGCCCACCGCCGATAATCATTACTTTTTTCTTCCCATTTGGCTTAAGAGTATGAGCCTCTCCTATGGGACTAAAGTGTCCGATAGAGGAGTAAAGATATGGAGTGAGAGAGGGGAATTCAGCCGCACAAGTATCCACTTCGTGATAACGCAAGGAAAGCCCCAAGTCTTTGCGTGCTTGATAGACTTCGTTTTGATTGATTTCTAAGCCATCGTTTTTGTTGATGAGATAGGCAATCATTCTGTCACTAAAGCCCAAAGATTTGGCTTCTTGCATCAAAGAGTGATTGTGGAGGATTTCTACATTGATTTTGCTCTCAAAGTTGATGATGTTTTGGATTTGAGAGAGGAACCAGCGGTCAATCTTGCTTAGAGTGTAGATCTCTTCAAGACTTAGTCTATTTCTAAACCCCTCAGCGATATAAAGCAGACGAGAGTCGTTAGGGCGGCGGATTTCGTGCTTGATTTTTTCCATATCTGCACTGATAGGATTAAATCCAAAAAGTCCATTCTCAAGAGAACAGAGAGCCTTTTGGATACTCTCAGCAAAGCTCCCTCCAATTGCCATCACCTCTCCAATACTTTTCATACTTGTTGTAAGTGTGGAATCTGCGGTTGGGAATTTCTCAAATGTAAAGCGTGGAATCTTTGTAACAATATAGTCGATACTTGGCTCAAAACTCGCTGTTGTGCCTGTGATGTCGTTTTTGATCTCATCAAGCGTGAAGCCCACAGCTAGGAGTGTGGCAACTTTTGCGATAGGGTAGCCTGTGGCTTTACTTGCAAGGGCAGAGGAGCGAGAAACACGAGGATTCATCTCAATAACAATCATTCTCCCACTCTCAGGATTGATTGCAAACTGCACATTGCTTCCACCTGTATCTACGCCAATCTCACGCAAGATCGCAAATGAAGCATCTCGCATTCTTTGATATTCTTTGTCTGTGAGGGTGAGAGCTGGGGCGATGGTGATACTATCTCCTGTATGCACTCCCATAGGATCTAGGTTTTCAATAGAGCAAACGATAATGCAGTTATCTGCTTTATCACGGATGACTTCCATTTCGTATTCTTTCCAGCCAAGAAGAGATTCTTCAATGAGGATTTCGCTAATGGGTGAGGCATCAAGACCATTTTTTGCCAAAACTTTGAACTCATCGATATTGTAAGCCACACCGCTTCCACCACCGGCAAGGGTGAAACTCGCACGGATAATAAGTGGGAATCCGATTTCTTTTGCGGCATTGAGAGCTTCTTCTTCATTGTAGGCATAACGAGATTTGGGCAAATCCATTCCGATTTTGAGCATTGCTTCTTTGAAAGCTTGACGATCTTCGCCTTTTTTGATGGCTTGTGGGTTTGCCCCTAGGAATTTCACACCTTTAAGCAAACCTTTCTCTTCCATACTCATTGCGATATTGAGCGCTGTTTGCCCTCCCATTGTAGGCAAGATAGCATCAATATTTTCTTTTTGAATGATATCGCTTAGGATCTCTTCAGTAATTGGCTCAATATAGGTTCTATCTGCAAATTCTGGATCTGTCATAATGGTTGCAGGGTTAGAATTGACAAGAACGACTTTGTAGCCTAGCTCTTTAAGAGTTTTTGCAGCTTGAGTACCTGAGTAGTCAAATTCACAAGCTTGTCCGATGATAATTGGCCCAGAACCAATCAGCAAAATATTCTTTATGTCTTCTCGTTTTGGCATAGTATCTCTTTGTGGTGGAATCAAATCTTTGAATTTTACAAAATATGTGCTTAAAATTCCTTTGATTTTGTGGATTTTTTTGGCAATCTTGTGTAATATTGCATTTCTCTTTGCAGACCTATGCAATAGAAAGTTGAAGCAACGCTTCAGGGTAGGAATACAGCAGAGCACTTTGGCTTTTTGTGTGCCTTAGGTATCTGCAAGGAGGCTTCTTAAATATTCTCCCAAGCTTTTTATTTTGTCTTTCTTTATTTTTCAAGTTACAATCTTGCAAGGAGAGTGCTATGCAAGAAAAATTTGATGAATGGAATGAAATCAAAAAGCAGATAAACTCTTCTCAAACACTCAAATATCCAAGCGTTGGGAAGATTTACTGGTGTAGTGTAGGCTACAATGTAGGGCGTGAAGTGTATGGAAACAAAACAGGTTTTATGTTTTATAAGTTTAAAGATAATCAAGGCAGGGAGCAAGTGGCACTTTTGGCACAGGCAAAAAGCTATGATATTAAGCGAATTATGCAGTACTTAGGAAAAGTTGACAAAAAAGACTTGAGAATCATTAGAGAAAGAGTTTTTGAAAAAATTATAGGAGGTAAATAACCCCGCTCTAGGACGGGGTAACTTATGTATAAACATAAGCCTTATTCCAATCTCTTGCGAAAATGGATTATGAGAGCGATTTTACCACAAAAAGAGGAGAAGATGGATTTTTCAAAGTTTCAATATGCTTATGCGATTAGTGGAGGGATAGGAAGCGGGAAGAGCAGTGTGTGCAAGATCCTTGCCTCTCTTGGCTATGAGGTCTTAGATGCGGATAAAATCGCTCATAAAGTCCTAGAGTGCAAAACTCAAGAGATTGTAGATGTATTTGGAGTGGGGGTTTTAGAGAGAGGGGGAATCAATCGCAAAGCACTTGGAAGTATTGTTTTTGCTGATAGAGAAAAATTAAAAATCCTAGAAAACATCCTCAATCCCAGCATTTATGTAGAGATTTTTGAGAGATGTCAAAAACTAGAAGAGAAGAAAAAACCTTATTTTGTAGAGATTGCATTGCTTTTTGAGCAAAGAGAGATGTTGAATTTTAAACACAAGATCTTGATCGTGGGGGGGAATGTTGTGGAGCGTATTAGGACAAGAGATGGGCTAAGTGAGGAGCAAATCCGCTTACGCATACAAGCACAAATGAGCGTGGAAGAGAAAAAGAAATATGCAAGCGAGGTGATTGAAAATCTATCTTCCCTTACAGAGCTTAGAGAGAAGATAGAGGAGTGGGTCAGAAGTCTTTAGAATCGATAGGCGATTTCTGCGTTCAATCCTCTGACATCAGGGCTAAAGACATATTCAAATGAGATTCCCAAATCCCTCATAGGAGTGAAGTTTGTTCCTACAAGGAAATTGACGGGATATTTTTCGATATCAATATTAAAATTATCAACCAGCCCACCAGTAATTTTACTCAAATCATTTCCACTAGTTGATCCAAAGAGTTCTACTCTTTGCACTCCAAAATGAGCGGTCATAATTCCCCCAAGTGAGTATCCAATCCTTGGAGCAATATACATAAAGGGTTTTTTTACAAAACCACTTACATCATTAACCAAATCATCCAGCTTGACATATCCTCCAGCAATCATACATGAGAGAAAAAAGCCCTTGTAACCAATTGCAAGAGTTGTTCCACCCATGACAGCCCAACCATCCAGTTTATTCTCAAGAATTCCAACAGGAAAAGTAATGGAGTTTAATCCTAGCAAGGATTGTTTTAAAGGAATTGTTGCATTTCCAACATTTGTGCTTTGTTGCATATTGAGATATGTTCCTGTTGCAAAGAGTTGCATAAAAGGAAATATCCAAGTATCAAGCTTTACACCTACGGCTCCAGTGCGAGTATGAACTTTGCCTTCAGAGAGTTGCCACTCTTTTTGCTCCCCAGCACCAAGTGTATTATTGATTAAACTTGCAATCCCCTGTGCAGTAGCAGTACTTGTTGTAAAAAGGTTAACAAAAGTTTTTGCAAGAAATTTTTGTTGAGCACTCAAAGATGAATTATTAATTGCATCCATAACCTTTTGTTTATCTTTTGTAATAGCATCCTTTAATCCAAAAGCAATTTTATTTCCAATGCTTGCTCCCATTGTTCCATTGAAACGCTTAATATTGTAATTTTCTTCCATAAAACTTCCAATGATAGAAACTCCAATCGGATTGGGCAAAGTCCCTTTTTCAATATGAAGCAAGGTTTGAAGCATAGGAAGATATTCCGCAGTTTTGGGGATAGGGGTTTTGATAGGATAGTTGATTGCCTCAACAGGCACGGTTTCTCTAGGGACTTGAAGCTCCAACTCTTTTTGAAGCATTTTTTCTCTCAAAGTTTGCTTATGTCCATCACTTGCAAGAGTTACACCGCTTAGCTCTTGAGAAGTGAGAAGAGCAGAATCTTGTGCAAAAGCAAGCGAACTTAACGCAACAAAAGACAAAAAGGTTTTCTTCATTCATTCTCCTAGGGTCAAAATGTGCAAAATTTGGGATTATAGCAGAATAGGGGTTGTAGAAGTAAATTGGGAAGAAAATCCTCCCACTCTTTTGAAGCAATCAAAACCGATAAGCAACTTCTGCGTTGATACCACTAGTATCTGGACTTCCAACATACTCAAGAGAGATTCCAAAATCTCTCATAGGCATAAACTGTGCTCCTGCAAGGAAATTGATCGGAAATTTATCAAGCTCTACGGCATAGCTTTGGACAAGACCTCCACTTAATGCACTAAGATCCTTGCCTTTTGTAGAGCCAAAAAGCTCGATCCTCTGCACGCCAGCATGCATTGTAAAAATACCATCATAGGTGTATCCTATACGAGGAGCTACATACATAAATGGTTTTTGCACAAATCCTGAGACATTGTTTTGCCAATCATCAAGCTGGACATATCCTCCACCCACCATACATGAGGCAAAAAAGCCTTTGTATCCTATGGCGACATTTGTTCCTCCCATTACAGCATAACCATCAAGAATGTTTTTGACAGATCCCACAGGAAAAGTTACTTCATTGAGAGTAATTGTCTGTGGTTGGCTCCCAAAAGCTGTTCCATCGAGTGTGATGGTGATTGGATTATCAAGTGGAATTGTTGCATTTCCCACACGCGTCTCTTGCTCTACATGAAGATAGGTAGCTGTTGCAAAGAGATTCATAAAAGGGAAGAGATACATATCAATCTTTGCACCAATGGCTGAAGTTTTTGTGCTGACTGTGCCATCAGAGAGTTTCCACTCTTTTGTATTTGTGCCAAAAGCGTTATTGAGCTGGGATTTGAGATCGGCGATAAAAACTGCTTGAGTTTTACTAGAGAGGACTCCAAGAGATCCAAAAAGTGGAATAGTAATGTTGGTTTGACCAAGTATTGGGAGTCTGACTGGGATTTTAAAATTTGCTGGAATCTGATCAAAAAGTCCACCAATTTTTGTCCCAAGATTTGCCCCCATTTGCCCACTAAATTTTTTGACTCGATAATTCTCCATAGTGTAGCTTCCGATGATTGAAATCCCAAGAGGGTTGGGTAATGTGCCTGGCTCGATATGAAGCAGGGTTTGAAGCATAGGGAGATAGTAGGCGGTTTTGGGGATAGCAGTTTTGATGGGATACTTGCTTTCAGTGACAGGAACGGTTTCTCTAGGGACTTGAAGCTCTAGCTCTTTTTCTTTGATTTTTTCAATCAAAGTCTTTTTGTGTCCGCTGTCTTTGAGTTCCGCATTTTCAAGCTCTTGAGGAGCAAGAAGAGTAGAATCTTGGGCAAAAACAAAAGCCCCAAACAAAATAAAAGATAAAACAGATTTTTTCATAGCTTCTCCTAAATTTTTTTCAAAACTTTTAATTATAGCAAAAAAAGAGAGCTTTATAAATCAAACCTTAAAACCATCAAAATACAGCTTTCTTGCTCTCTCATACTCAATACTTAAGCTATTGATTTGTATCTTTTGGCTTGATTCTTGAGGGATGGCGATGGGGTGCAAGGGGAGAGCGTGCTTGCTGGCTAGATCTTTTAGAGCTTGTGCATAAGCAGAGCCTAGGATCACGAGACTTTGGGTTTCAGAGAAGAGGAGTTGATCTCCTAGGTTGCTAGAGGGGAGGGGGATTGTGGCTTTGAGGGAGAGATTTGAGAGCATTGCCATTTTTAGCAAGGCAACTGCTACACCTCCACGCCCAACACTTTTGGCACAACCTAGTAAGTGGGCTTTGTGAGCTTCTTGCACAAACTCCCAAACTCTTCTCTCATATTCCAAATCAATCTTAGGGGGAAGCCCATAAGGAGTAGGACTAGAGAGTTTGGCTAGGAGTGAGCCACCAAACTCCTCTGTAATTTCTCCAAGAAGATAGAGTTCTTGCTCTAGTGTGAATTTGGAGCTTAGAGTATCATAGGCATCTTCTGCCACGCCTACGCTTACAATCGTGGGGGTGGGGTAAATATCTTCATTATCAGTTTGATTATAAAGTGAAACATTTCCACTAACTACTGGGGTTTGCAAGATTTTGCAAGCTTCTTTGATCCCCTCTGTTGCTTCTTTGAATTGCCACATCACCTCAGGATTTTGGGGATTTCCAAAGTTTAGGCAATCAGTGATTGCCAGTGGCATCGCTCCTCTTGTAATGCATTTTCGCCCTGCTGTTGCTACTGCGATTTTTGCTCCTTCTTTTGGATCAAGATAGCAATAGCGTGGATTGCACTCACTTGCCATCGCAAGTGCTACACCATTTTCTCTCACACGCAAAAGGCTTCCATCTAGCTCCCCACTTTTTAGCAGTGAATTTGTCCCCACGGTATTATCATACTGCTCATAGATCCATGCTTTATCTGCGACTTCAGGATGGGAGAGCATTGCTTCTAAAATTGCATTGCCCTCCATTGCACTGCCTTGATAGGTTTGGCTAGAGGTTTTGGAGAGATAAGTAGGTTTGCTAAGAGGTCGAGAGAGGAGAGGGGATTTCTCACTCAAAGGCTCAATAGGGATATTCCCACACAGCTCTCCCTCCCAATATAGCTCCATTACTCCACTATCTGTAACTTCCCCTACTACTGCGACATCAAGTTCGTATTTTTTGAAAATCTCAAAAATCTTCTCCTCACACCCTTTTTTGGCACAAATGAGCATTCTCTCTTGGGATTCGCTAAGCATTAGTTCATAAGGATTCATTCCCTCCTCACGCATTGGCACTTTCTCAAGATAGAGCTTCATCCCACTGCCACTGCGTCCTGCCATCTCAAAGCTAGAGCTTGTTAGCCCTGCTGCACCCATATCTTGAATCCCCACGATTAGATCAGCCTTGAAAAGCTCTAAGCACGCTTCCATTAAGAGTTTTTCAACAAAAGGATCACCAATTTGCACGGTTGGACGAAGTGAAGAGCTTTCTTGGGTGAAGCTATCACTACTCATCACAGCCCCACCTAGTCCATCTCTTCCAGTCTTACTCCCCACATAAATCACTGGATTTCCCACCCCACTTGCTTTGCCATAAAAGATTTCATTCTTTTTTACAATTCCCAAAGAAAAGGCATTTACTAAGATATTTCCATTGTAACAAGGCTCAAAGCTTACTTCCCCTCCAAGGGTTGGCACCCCCATACAGTTCCCATATCCCCCAATTCCAGAAACCACACCTTTGAGGAGGTGGCGGTGTTTTTTGCCTATCTCATCCTCTCGCTTAATTTCTCCAAAACGCAAACTATTCAAAGATGCAACAACTCTAGCCCCCATTGTAAAAACATCACGCATAATGCCCCCTACACCAGTAGCAGCCCCTGCATAAGGCTCAATGAAACTGGGGTGGTTGTGAGATTCGACTTTAAAAACTGCACAATAATCTCCCCCAATATCAATAATTCCTGCATTTTCTCCAGGCCCTTGGATAACCCATGGAGCAGAGGTGGGGAATCCGCTAAGATATATTTTGCTTGATTTGTAGCTACAATGCTCACTCCACATGGCAGAAAACACGCCAAGCTCTATAAGATTTGGTTCTCTTCCTAGGATGGATAGGATGTTTGAGTAGTCGTTTTCATCAAGTTTGTGAGCTTTGAGAGCTGAGGGGATGTCAGGGATTGTGTAGTTCATTAAGATCTCCTTGAGTTTAAGAATGGGGAGATTTTAGCAAAGTAAGAGAATGTTTGAAGGGAAAAGGGATCAAAACTTCCAAAAGGTATAGCTTAGCAAAAGACTCATTTCTTTGAAATATTCAAATGTTAGCTCACGATCTTGATACCACCCCTTAGTAAGCTGGGGTTTAAATGTGAGAGAGATGATATGCTCTTTGGCAATCTCAGCACGCATAGAAATATTGAGATTGGAGATAAAAAAACTCTCATGAGTATAAAAAGACTTCTCTAGTGTATATCCTTGCTCAATCCATCTTCCACCAATCCCCACACCAAACATAAGAAGAAAAGAAAAAGATGGTGTTTCTACAAGATTGACACCTAAGTCTGTATTGAAGAGTGTATCAATAAAGTATCCATCAGAGCTGTGAGCCTGTGTATTCCAATCTTTTAGATACGCATAAGAAATGCTTGCATAAACATAGCTTCGCCCCCATTGATTATCATAAGTCAAGCCAGTTTTGAAATCAATCATCGCAAAAGGTTTTTCATATTTTAGAGAGTAGTTTGCACCAGCACCCACACCAATAAACCATCTTGCAAGGGATGATGAGGTTTGAGAGAGAAGGGGATTTGAGGATTTCTCCTCTCGAGATTCTTTAGAGGATTTGGTGGGAGATGGAGTGTTGGGATTTTTGGGTGTTTTTGTAGTCAAAACTTGCTCTTTTGCACAGAGAGATAGAGAAAATACAAAGAGTATCAAATAGAGTAGTCGCAAGTGTTGTTTTCCTTTTTATGTAAAAAGGGAAATTATATCGTTTTGTTTTGGAATAAAAATGCAATCGTTGTTTGACTTGATTTGACACAAGATAGACTACACTCCTCTTGCACAAGTAAGGGAATATTTTACTTATATAAAATATTTAATAAAATTTTTATAAATTTCTATCAAAATCCAAAAAAATTGTATAGAATGGATAAACTACGATTGCTTACTACTTAAGATTTTTATTTAGTAAATCGTGGGTTAGATTTTCACAAAGAGAAAATAGATGCGTTTTACAGATCCAAGCAGACGACGGATTGGTCTGGCTTATTTGATTGGGATTTTGGCTGGTATATTTGGTGCGATTGTGAAGTGGGGTTGGGAAGTTCCATTCCCTCCAAGGAATCCTTTTGTATTTTTCCTACTTGATGCAGGGGAGAGGGTAACTCCTCCAAAAATCTTTTTAGAACAATTAGGGCTTCCAACAGATTGGTTTTATATCTTTTCAGGAATGGAGATGCCACTTTCAATCTTTATCGTGCATACACTTTTTTCTGTTGTTTTTGGTGTGATGTATTGTGTGATTGCAGAGTATTGGCCAAGGATTAAAATGTGGCGCAAGGAGCGGTGTTTGGATTTTTTGTCTATCTCTTTGCCCATGTGATTGTAATGCCTTTGCTTTGCCATGTGCCACCGCTTGTAGAGATTCCATTTGATGAGCATCTCTTTGAGATTTTTGGACATATTGTATGGCTATGGGGGATGGAAGTGGTCAGACGCGATATTAGAAATCGCATCACAAAAGAGCCAGATCCTGAGTATCCTATCAGTAGTCGAGATTTTTAAGGTCGAATATCGATTTCTTTTTTGGGGTGGATTCCAAGTTTTTGGAATCGCCCTTGTAAATTCCCTTTGCCCTCTGTAAGTTTTTTTGCTAAGTCTTGATGAATATCACATAGCGAATCTTTGAGTTTGGCTAGTTTGTTGCAATCCTCTACGATACCCAAAAACTTCTCATAAAATTTTTCTATCTCTTGAAGTGAGCGAGAGACATTTTCACTTTTATCAATGTTAATCCAAGTGATTTGAATGGTTTTGAGTGCCATAAAAAGTGTGTGAGGGGTAGTGAGATAGACTTTTTTATCATAGGCGTATTGATAGAGTGAGGGCTTTGCACTAAGGGCTAGATCTAGGATGTTTTGATAGGGGATAAAAAGCAAGACAAAATCATAAGAAGAGAGTTTGTCATAAGGTTTTTTGCTTAACTCATCAATCCTTAAGCAGAGATTTTTGGCAAGTTCTACCCCTACTTGCTCTCCCATATTTTCAAAACTAAAATCGCTTGGGAGAGAGAATTTGGCATCAATGATGATACTTTTATCTCTTTCAAGATAGATGATTGCATCAGGGATGTAGCGAGAGCCTTCAAGAGAGAGATTTTCTTGAAGTTTGTATTGCTCTCCCTCTATGAGCCCACTATTTTCTAGCACACTTTTGAGCTGGATTTCTCCAAAATTTCCTCTGATTTTTTTATCGCCCTTTAGGATTTGGGCGAGTTTTTCGGCATTGGCACTCATGGCGTTGGAGTATTTAAACATATTTTCAATACTGGTTTTTACACTAGCTTCATTCTCAATCAATCTTTTATTATAGGTTTGGATTTGCTCTTTGAGGGGAGAGAAGATTTCATTTAGAAGCTTTTTGGAATCCTCGTTGAGCTGGGTTTGATTCTGAGCGAGTAGGGCTTGGTTTTGTAAGGCAAAGTTTTGGCTTAGTTCGTTTTTGAGAGATTGGAGATTTTGGGTGTATTTGGCTTCAAGTTTTTCAAGATTTTTTCCATATTCACTTTTTAGTTCTTCTTTTTGAGAAAGTAGGGTGGCTTTGGTTTCTTGAAGAGCTTTGGAACTAAAGTCAAGCTCGAGCTTGAGTGAGGAGATTAGAGTGAGTTGCTCTTGAAGTTTGTTTTGAAGTTCTTGAGAGCGGAGGGAGAGTTTTTTGTTTTTGAAGAGCAAAAACACAAGAGAGGGAGATAAAACAGCGATGATGAAAGCAAGAAAATAGATAGTCATTTTTTCTCCTTAGAAAGTATGTTGGATAAGGATTTTTATCCCTAGCAAAATCAATATCCCACCTCCGAGGATTCCAAGCAGTTTGTTTGGAAGTGAGCTTAGGATTTTGGAGAGGTTGTAGCCTATGATGACAAGAGAGAAAGTGATCACTCCAATCATTACTGCACTTTGCAAGATTGGGAGTTTTTGGGTGTAGATCATCACTCCACCAGCCAAAGCATCAATACTTGTGGCAAGTCCGATTAGAAGCAAAGCACTCAAAGAGAGTGAAAAGCTCTCTTGCTCTTGCTCACTTAGAGAATCTTTGATGATTTTTCCTCCTAGCAAGGCAAAGATGACAAAAACAATCCAATGATCAATGCTTTGGGCATATTTCTCAAAAACAACACTTGCACTTTTGAAAAGGAAGTATCCAATAAGTGGCATTAGGAATTGGAAAAATCCAGTAATCAAAGAGATTCTGATCCCATCGCCTATCTTCCAGCTCTTTGCAATCAATCCGCAAGAAAAGGCGACCAAAAAGGCATCCAAAGCTAAAATACAAGAGAGAATCAAGATTTCTATCCACTGCATAAAAAACCTTTAATGATATAAATTGGGGTTTGAAATTTTAGCAATATATTTGGATTTGTAAGTTTTCAAAAAGAAGTATATTGAAAGATTTTCAAAAAATAATTCTTCTCGTTTAATATTGATTAGCAAAAAATTTTAACACTTTCAAGCCCTTAATTTTAGTTTCAAAAGGAGTAAAAAGTGAAAAAAATTTCATTTTTGGTAATGGTTTTAGGTGCATTTCTAAATGCTGAAGTCAATCTCTATGGTCCAGGTGGCCCTCATACAGCACTCAAAGAAGTGGCAAAGGTATATGAGCAAAAAACAGGTGTGAAAGTCAATGTTAATTTTGGCCCTCAAAAGACTTGGCAAGAGAAAGCTGAGGGAAATGCAGATATTCTCTTTGGTGCATCTGATCAGTCAGCAGTAGCGATTGCGACGGATTTTGGCGATAAGTTTGATCCAAAAGAAATTAAGCCTCTCTATCTAAGAGAAGCAATCATTCTTACACAAAAAGGCAATCCTCTTAAAATCAAAGGACTAAGAGATCTTGCAAAGAAAAAGGCAAAAATCGTTGTGCCAGAGGGTGCAGGCAAGAGTAATACCTCAGGAACTGGTGTTTGGGAAGATATGATTGGCAGGACAAAAGATCTTAAAACAATCGCAGATTTTAGAGCCAATATCGTAGCTTATGTGCCAAACAGTGGAAGTGCAAAAAAAGTCTTTTTGAGCAAAGATGCAGATGTGTGGATTACATGGATTGACTGGGCAAAGAGCAATCCTGATTTTGGAGAGATTGTAAAGATTGAGAAAGATTTGGTGGTTTATCGAACTTTCAATGTCGTAGCAAGCAAAAATGCATCTAAGGAAACAATGGACTTCATCGCCTTCCTCTCCAGCAAGGATGCTGAAAAAATTTTCAACAAATTTGGTTGGAGTAAATAAACTTCCCTTCTTTTTTCCTCCTACCCCTCAAACTTGAGGGGTTTTCCCATAATAACATCTCAAAGGCATATACAAAGAGCCTATGAGGCAGTAATTGCACTCTATACATTTTGATTCTTCATTTTTACCTTCTTGCATTTTTCTTACAAAACTTGGCTCAATGATAAGAGGGCGAGAGAGTGAAATCATATCTACCCATTGATTTTCAATCATTTGCTTCATCTCTGAGAGTTTTCTAATCCCACCGACAACAATCACTGGGATATTGACTTGCTTTTTGATCATTTTGCCACTCTCATCTGCCATATTCTCAGCAGTTCCTGCTCTTAAAATGCGATTTTTAAAAGTAATTTTTGCACAAATATTGGATTGAAAAATTTTCATATTTTTCCTTTCTTTTAAATTAAAAATGCGTATTATACCCCCTCCTCCTCCCCCTCCTATCTTGTCAAGAATGAATTTTGCGAGTGCTAAAGAGCAAGAAGACAATCCCCAAAAGTGTAGCAACCATGGAGCTAAAAAGCACAGAGAGTTTGGCTAGATCGACCATTGCCTCATCCTCATAAGCCAAAGTAGCCACAAACATTGACATTGTAAAACCAATTCCAGCTAGAAATCCCACAGCCAAAATATGCTTGTAGCTCAATCCTTTGGGCTTAATGGAAATATTGAGTTTTTCGCTTATGTATGTGAAAAGCAAGATACCAATTGGCTTTCCTAGCACCAATCCAAACATAATCCCCCACATCATAGGCTCACAGAAGAGATTCATCCCCTCTGTGATTTTTACTCCTCCATTAGCAAAAGCAAAAAGTGGCACGATGAAATATGCACAAATGGGCTGAAGTGCAAACTCAAGCCCTAGGAGTGGATTTTTGGCATAGTGGGAGTATTTGCCTATGCTATCTAAGATATGCACATAATGACTCATTTTGTGAATATCAATCTCTTGGGTTTGATGATTGCCAAAGAATTTGCTAATCGCTCTTTTGCTGGAGCTAAAAAATCCTTCCCCCTGCACTTCATCTTTGACTTTAGAGAGTTCTTCAAAGTCTAGTTTTTCCCACTCTTGAAGCATTTTTTGGAAATACATTTTATTAAGTCTTGTTTTGCCAGGGATACAAAAGGAGAGCAAAACTGCTGAAATGGTGGGGTGAATCCCACTTAAGAGCGTGGAATACCACAGAAATGCCCCAAAGATAAGATACAAAAAGATGTATTTTGTATCTTTGTAATTAAGATAAATCAAACCTAGCAAACTCGCCATAGCCATAGAGAGCCAAAAAATATCAATATGCTCTGTGTAGAAAATCGCAATAATTGCCACAGCTCCCAAATCATCGGTTACTGCTAAGGTTACAAGAAAGATTTTTATCACCGAGGGGATTTGCTTGCCAAACAAAAAAATCACTCCCAAAGCAAAAGCAGTATCTGTGCTCATTGCAATCCCAAACCCCACGCTTGAGTTAAGATCGTGATTGAAGATAAGATAGATTGTAATTGGGATGACAATCCCTCCCAATGCTCCAAACATCGAGAAACTCATCTTCTTAAATCCCATCAAGTCCCCATACAAAATCTCTCTTTTCATTTCCAATCCAACCATTAAAAAGAAAAAAGACATTAAAAAATCATTAATCAAATGTATCAATGTAATCTCTTGATAAAAATCATTAAAAGAAATTGTTATTTTACTTTCCCACAAAGAAAAATAATGCTCAGAAGTGCTAGGGAGATTTGCCAATATCATTGCCATAATCACACAAACAAATAACAATATTCCACCAAATGATTCGTGTCCTATGAAACGATATAAGCCTTTTTGTAGTCTTTCTTTGAGATAGAAAGTATTTTTGACTCTCCAGTCGTGCAAAACAAGCCTTAGAAATCTCTCCATTTTTAACCTTTATTTTTTGGATTTTGTTTGAAATCTTAGAAAATAAAAAGAACAATAGATTAAATAAGAATCTTTTTCATAAAGTCTAATGTAACAAAATCACAGACAAAGATTCAAAAACTTCCTAAGATGTCAAAAATTTCAAATAAGGAGAATTGTATGCAGAAGAGATGGTTGCTTTTGGTGTGATGCTTGGAAGTATTTTTTTCTTAGCTATTTGGCTGGTTAAGCCTATTGGGATCTCAACACAATTTAGCGTATTGAGTGCTATGGCGTATGAAAAGATTGATAGCGAGTTTGTGCAAAATAATGCCTATATGCAAAAAGAGAATGGAAAACTTGCACAAAAGCTCAAAAATCCTCTTAATTATGATTTGATTTTTTTCTTAAGTGTTCCACTGGGAGCTTTTCTGGCATTTTTGATTTTTTCAAAAGAGAAAAAGATAGATCTCTCCTTTAGGTTGAAAGAGGCATTTTGGGGAGTGCTGGGTGGATTTTTGGGTGCTTTGGCGTATTCACTAAGCTATGAGTTTTGGAGTGAGAGCGGAATTTTTGAGATATTGGATTTTGGAGAGATTACTCTTTTTGCTCTTAGGGATGGAGGGATAAGCGTGCTTCCTTTTGGGTATGGAGGGTTGGCACTTTTTGGAGGGGTGATGATGGGGGTTGCTTATTTGCTCCCTTATAAGGAGTGAATGAGGATTTTTCCTCTCTGTAAGGTGATTTCACCTTGCTTTTGAAGATCTTTTAGAATCCGAGTAATCGCTTCCCTAGTGCTTCCAAGATGATTGGCAATTTCTTCGTGAGTGATATAAACAATCTCTTGATGAAATGAGAGCAAAAGATTTTTAACTCTTAGAGTCAGTGGAGTAAAAGCGGTTTGGTTTAAGACTTCAAGCGTTTGTGTAAGTCGAGTATTAAGGATGGATTGGATTTTTGTTTGAAATGTTATGTTGTCTTGGAGTTTTGCAAAGAAAGATGTGGGAAGCAAGGCAAAGCTTGTGAGATTTCTGTAAAACCCCAAACACCCTTGGCACTTTTCTGCCCTTTTGTATCTCATCTAAAAATGAGTCTAAAGAGAGATGCTTTTAGGCTAGATTCTTTTCTCCATTTGAATAAACATCTAAAAACATTCCTTTTGTATTGTTGGACATATCAAGAAGTATGCAAAAGTGCAAAGAGTGATAGAGGATTGGAAGAATGCAGGAGAAGTAGCTAAATATCGCTATAGGGTTTTATGCTTCTATGACAAACACAGATTAGATGCAACACAGAACTTTTAATATCAGTAGGAGAACTTTATATAGGTGGAGAG
>DXDJ01000020.1 GCA_019115525.1 Candidatus Helicobacter avistercoris
TAGATCCCTTTGAGCATTTTCGATCACCTTTGCCATTTCTGCTACTTCAATGCTTGGAGCTAAGTATGTGCCAGCAGTGATGATAGAAGCATATAGCTCATCAATCTCTTTGGCAACCTCTGGTGTGCTCCCACTTGTGATTTTTTTGATGTCAGGAAGTTTGTGCTCCCTATCCCCAGGGTTGATCCTCTCAGGTGAGTAGCCTACAAAAAAATCAATATTGTATTTGAGGGAGGAGTATTGCTCCAAAATCGGCGCACAGTCTTTAAGTGTGCAAGTAGGGTAGGTGGTGGATTCATAAATTATGATGTCTTTAGAAGAGAGCAAGGGAGCAATCATTTTAGAAGCATTTAGAAGGTAGGAGATATCGGGGTTTTTATACTCATCAAGGGGTGTGGGAACGGTGATAATATAGATTTGAGCGTTTTTGAGTTCTTGGATGTCTGTATGGAAGCTTAGAAATTTGGCTTCTTGGAAGTCGTGAGAGTTGATTTGATGTGTGCGATCAAAGCGGTTTCTAAGCTCCTCTATACGAGTGGGGTTGATATCAAAGCCTAGGGTTGGATACTTTTTTCCAAACTCAATTGCTAGAGGTAATCCCACATAACCAAGACCAATAATCGCGATAGTTTTTGTCATTTTCAAAGCTTTTAGGATAGAATTTTAGGGGAATTCTATCCTAAAAACAAATCATTCAAAGGAGAAGAATCGATGCATTCCTTATTGAAAAAACTGCCCTTTATTAGGAAGGTATATATCTATATAAAAAATGTTTTTCGGCTTTACGCAACAAAAAGTTTTTCACAAGAAGGTGAAGATTTGCTTTTGAAACGTATTTTTGAGCATAAAAAAAATGGTTTTTATATTGATGTAGGAGCACATCATCCATTTAGATTTTCAAATACTTATCTTTTTTATAAAAAGGGTTGGAAAGGGATTAATCTTGATGCAATGCCAAACTCTATGAAAATATTTGAAAAGTATCGTCCGCGAGATATTAATCTTGAAATTCCTGTGGGGAAAGATGGAGAAAAGCTAGTCTATTATATCTTCAATGAGCCAGCATTAAATACTTTTGATAAAAATCGAATAGAAGCCATTGTAAGTAAATCGGTTTATACTCTGATAAGAGAAATGGAGATACAAATTAGATCTTTGAAATCTATTCTAGATGAGTATTTACCCAAGGGACAAAATATAGATTTTATGAGTATTGATGTCGAAGGATTGGATTTTGAAGTATTGAAGAGTAATGATTGGAAAAAATATCGTCCAGAAATCTTACTTGTAGAGTCGCTAGGGGGGGGGTATTGATGACTTTATTAAATCCGAGATCTATCTTTTTTTACAAGATCAAGACTATCAGCTTTTTGCAAAAACTTTTAACACATTTTTTCTAAAAAACAAAAGATAGGAGGGATGATGAAAATCTTTATTATGTGTGGGGGTTCAGGTACTAGACTTTGGCCACTCTCAAGAGATGCGTTGCCCAAACAGTTTGTTCCACTCTTTGAGTGTGGCGAAACACTCTTTCAAAAAACGCTTAAACGCTCAAAGAAGATTTTGGATCTTATGGCAAATCATGGTGAGATAGGAGTAATCAGTAACAAGGAGCATTATTTTCTTATCCAGCAAGAAGCCAAAGAGCTTGATATCCCTATAAACAGTTATTTACTTGAAGATTCTCCACGAGATACTGCAGGGGCTGTGATACTCTCAGCTCTGAGCGTAGAACCTGAGGAAGTCATTTTGATCCTCCCAAGTGATCATATCATCAATGATTTTGCTTCTTTCTTTGCAAGTATCCAAGAGGCTATAAACTTAGCTAGAGAAGAAAAAATCGTTACTTTTGGGATTACCCCTAATTGTGTTCATACAGGCTATGGTTATATCCATTGCAAAGAGAAACAAGTGCAAGGATTCTATGAGAAGCCAAATTCCAGTAAGGCTCATGAATATTTGCAAAGTGGAGAGTATTTTTGGAATAGTGGGATGTTTTGTTTTATGGCAAAAAGCCTAATTGAGGAATGTAGGCTATACGCACCAGAAATTTTGCAAAAAGCTCAAGAAGTCTATGCAAAGGCAGATAGGGAGCAAAACTATATTTGGCTTAAAGATATGCAAGAGATTCCAAAAATCAGCATTGATTATGCTTTGATGGAGAAAAGTCAAAAAATTGCAATGGTTGAGGGAAGATTTGACTGGAATGATGTAGGGAGTTTTGATAGTCTAAAAGATGAGTTTGTCCCAGATAGCGAGGGGAATATTGCTTTGAGTGAAGTTTGTGTCAAAGAGAGCAGGGGGAATTTCATCATTGCTGACAAAATGGTCGCGACTATTGGCGTAGAAAATCTCACTATCGTAGATACAAAAGATGCTTTACTTATCGCTCAAAAAGGACGCACTCAAGAAATCAAAGATATCGTCAATACCCTCAAATCTCGCTCTCATCTCTCTACCCTCACTCATCCACTCACTTATCGTCCTTGGGGGAGTTATGAGGTATTAGAAGAGAGTGCAAACTACAAGATCAAAAAGATTGTTGTTCTTCCTCAAAAACGCCTAAGTTTGCAAAAACACTATCATCGCAATGAGCATTGGATCATTGTGAGTGGTTCAGCACTTGTAAGAGTGGGAGAGCAAGAAATTTTCTTGCAAAAAAATCAATCCACTTATATTCCCATGGGAACTGCACATCGACTAGAAAATCCAGGACAGATTGATCTAGTAATAATTGAGGTGCAAATGGGGGATTATGTAGGCGAAGATGATATTGTTAGAATTGAGGATGATTATCACCGAGCATAAAAAAATGGCAAAATAACAAAATTAAAACCAAAGTATACGAGAAGGAATAAAAATGAAAAAAGCTTTAATCACAGGGATTACAGGACAAGATGGAGCTTATCTAGCAGAGTTCTTGCTTAACAAAGACTATGAAGTTCACGGAATTAAGCGCAGAAGCTCACTTTTCAATACAGATAGGATCGATCATCTCTATCAAGATCCCCACGAGAGTGATGTTAAATTCATTCTTCATCACGGGGATCTCACCGATAGTACAAATCTTATCCGCATCATTCAAGAAGTCCAACCTGATGAGATTTACAATCTTGCAGCAATGAGTCATGTGGCTGTAAGCTTTGAAGAGCCTGAGTATGTGGCAAATGCTGATGGTGTAGGAACGCTCAGACTTCTAGAGGCGATTAGAATCCTAGGTCTAGAGAAAAAAACAAAAATCTATCAAGCTTCTACTAGTGAGCTTTATGGGCTTGTGCAAGAAACTCCTCAGAGTGAAAAAACTCCTTTTTATCCTCGCTCTCCTTATGCGTGTGCAAAGCTTTATTCTTATTGGATTACTATCAATTACAGAGAGGCTTACAATATCTTTGCTTGTAATGGAATCCTTTTTAATCACGAAAGCCCAATTAGAGGAGAGACATTTGTAACTAGAAAGATTACAAGAGCGGTTAGCAAGATTGCTTTAGGACTTCAAGATAAGCTCTATCTAGGAAATCTCTCAGCAATGCGTGATTGGGGTCATGCAAAAGACTATGTAGAAGCAATGTGGCTCATTCTCCAACAAGAAAAACCACAAGATTTCTGTATCGCCACAGGAGTGAGTACAACAGTAAGAGATTTTGTAAAAATGGCATTTAAGCACATTGGAGTGGAGATTGAATTCCGTGGAGAAGGATTGGATGAGAAGGGTTATATCGCTTCTTGCTTAAATCCTGAATATCAGCTAGAGATTGGCAAAGAAGTTGTAGCTGTTTCTCCTAAATACTTCCGTCCAACAGAAGTGGATTTCTTACTAGGAAATCCTGAGAAGGCAAAAAGAGAGCTAGGATGGGAGCCTAGATACACGCTTCAAGATATCGTAGATGATATGATGCAATCCGATTTAATCCTAATGAGAAAGGATCAATATCTCAAAGAAGGTGGATATGAGATTTTGAGATATTTTGAGTGATGAGAAAAGATTCTAAAATTTTTATCGCTGGGCATAGGGGATTGGTGGGCTCAGCGATTTTAAAAGAACTTCAAGAGCAAGGATACAGCAATCTTATTACAAAAACTCATAGTGAGCTAGATTTAAGCGATCAGGTCAAAGTCGATGAGTTTTTTAGAAATGAAAAATTTGATTATGTCTTTTTCTGTGCAGCAAAGGTAGGCGGAATCTATGCCAATAACACCTATCGAGCAGATTTCATCTATCAAAATCTTGCCATCCAAAATGCCGTGATTCACTCAGCCTATCAATATGGAGTGAAAAAGCTTCTATTCTTAGGTTCAAGCTGTATCTATCCCAAAAACGCTCCTCAACCTATGAGTGAAGATGTGCTTCTAACAAGTGAGCTAGAATACACCAATGAACCTTATGCGATTGCAAAAATTGCAGGACTAAAAATGTGCGAAAGCTATAACCTTCAATATGGCACAAACTTCCTCTCTGTAATGCCTACAAATCTCTATGGAGAAAATGATAATTTTGACTTAGAAAACTCTCATGTTCTTCCTGCATTGATAAAAAAAATTCATCTAGCCAAGCTTCTAAGTGAAAACAAACTTGATGAGGTAAAAAGAGAGATAGGGGATTTAAGCTTACTAGAGAAACACAATATCAGTGCTGAGAGGGTAGTGCTATGGGGAAGTGGAAACCCACGACGAGAGTTTTTGCATTCCAAAGATATGGCAAGAGCGTGTGTGTATATTATGC
>DXDJ01000021.1 GCA_019115525.1 Candidatus Helicobacter avistercoris
AAAGAGATGGTTGATTGTTGGGGTAAGTTTTAATCTCTTGCTTCTAGGGGGATTTAAATACACTGATTTTATCTTTAGTAATCTCAATTCTCTTGGAGCTTCTCTTCCACTTCCTCATATTCTTTTGCCTCTTGCACTCTCTTTTGTAACATTCCAGCAGATTGCCTTTTTGGTAGATACTTACAGAAGTGAAGAGATAAAAAGGATTGATTGGCTAGATTATTCACTCTTTATCACTTTCTTTCCTCAACTTATTGCTGGACCTATTGTGCATCACAAAGAGATGATGCCTCAGTTTGCTTCTTTGCTTAGCAAAGGCAGAGAAATGATTGATTGGGAGAGATTTGCTAGGGGATTGTTTATTTTTTCTATTGGGTTGTTTAAGAAGGTAGTAATCGCAGATCAATTTGGGGTATGGGCTAATAATGGATTTTCTTATGTGCAAAAAGGAGGGATTCTTAATTTCTTTGAATCTTGGGCAACCTCACTCTCTTATACCTTTCAACTCTACTTTGATTTTAGTGGGTATTGTGATATGGCTATAGGGATTGCTCTATTTTTTGGGATCACTCTGCCTATCAACTTCAACTCTCCTTATAAAGCAAGCAATATTAAAGAGTTTTGGAAGAGATGGCATATGACATTAGGAAGATTTCTAACTGAATATCTCTATATTCCTCTAGGAGGGAATAAGAAGGGGTTTCCTAGAGAATTAGTCAATGTCTTTATTGTCTTTACACTCAGTGGGATATGGCATGGAGCTGGATGGGGATTTATCATTTGGGGAGTATTACACGCCATTGCAATGATAATTCAAAGAGTGTATCGCTATGCTTTAAAGAGCGTATTTGGGATTGAAGAGATAAGAAGTAAAGTTTATATAGTGTTTTGCTGGATACTGACTTTTAACTTTATCAATCTCTCTTGGGTGTTTTTCAGAAGTGAGAGTGTAAGTGGGGCTGTGGATTTGATTAAGGGGATGGTGGGAGAAGGGGGAGTGGTGTTGCCAAAGGTTTTCCAGCGTTTTTTTGAATATGGTAATTTTGGCAATATGTTTTCTATAACAAACATTTCAAAAATAAATTTTGTTTTAGCGCTTCTGATTTTTGTCTATACAGCAAAAGCACAAAACTCAAATCATCTAACAAAAAATATGAAACCTTCTCTGTGCTACCTCTTTTTGATGATCTTAACAAGTTTTTATGCGATGTTGTGCATCAATCAAAAATCACAATTTTTATACTTTAATTTCTGAGGTCTATAATGAATTTTAGAACTTTTTCAATCCTGTACTTTATATTTTTCTTTCTTGGAATTGCAATTCTTTTTGCATTTCTTTTTCTTTTATCTTGTTTTTTTGAGCACAATAACTATTCCCAAATTGTCCAATATCAGATCAAAAACAATGCAATATATGGGTCTGCTCTTAATGAAAACTATTTTCAATACCGCCTAGAACTTATTAAAGCTCAAAAACCAGATATTGTTGCCATTGGCTCATCAAGAGTTGGACAATTTAAACAAGATTTTTTTAACACTTCTTTTGTTGCGGCAGCAAATGGCGGAAACTCAATGGCAGAAACCCAATACTTTGTAGAACAACTTCTTAAGATTTATCATCCAAAATTAATTATTTTGGGAATCGACCCATGGTGGTTTAATGCAAAAATGCCAAATAATAAATACGCCTCATACCAAAGAATGAATGGCAGGGATATAACGACTTTAAAAATTTTTCAGGGGATAAAAATAATATTCTCTCACCCAAAACAATTTTTTGAAGCCATAAGCAGTGGAAAAACAACAACTAATCCATATACAAACCTACCAAGTTTGGGTTTTCGAGCTTTTGTCAAATCTGATGGAAGCTTTATTGATGGTTCTTATTTATATTTTTCAACACTTTCGGGAATATTTCCTGCCGATGATAGAAAGTTTCAAAATTCAATCTATAGAATCAGTAATGAAATTTTTCCTTTTTACTATGGGAACAAAATTGACCCCACAAGAACAAAAGAGCTTATTTCAACGGTTGATCTCATCAGAAAATATGGAATAGATGTGATTGTACTCACCACTCCTTTGGCGCCTTCTGTTTACAATATGCTTATACAAGATAAGGATCAACGTTTTTCCTATCTCTATTCCTTTTCTAACTTTGCAATAAAAAACAACATCTATAACTTTTTTAATCCACAAACTCTAACAACCACTGACTGTGAATTTTATGATGGATTTCATGGTGGAGATGTCGTCTATGCAAGAATCTTGTCTCAAATCTCAAAAGAGAATTCTATGCTGGCACATTTTGTCAATCTTTCAAAAATTCAACAGATTATTAACTCTAAAAAAGGTCATGCATATTCTGGCGATCTTACCCATTGGAAAGAAACTGATTTTCTTGAACTTGGTTGCAAAAAGTAGTCAAAGCCTTTGTGGTTTTTTAATCCCCAAGATTCTTAGCTCTCGATGGAAGCACTCCAAGCCTCTTTTTTCTTTGCTCGCAAGCTTATAGTAAATTTTTTGAAGATACTCTTTAATCTCTTTTGCAGAGATATGAGTTTCTCTAGCTCTTTGCTCTAGGATATAGTAAGGGATTTTGACTTTTGCTTTTGCAAATCCTTTGAGCAATGTTTGAATCTGTGAGTTTTTTTTCTTAGAGCAAAACAGTCCAAAAACAAAGGGTAGATGGTGTTTCTCCCACCACAAAAGCCCTAGATCCTGATATTCTCCTCCACCCAGCTTGTAGTGCAGTGCCCTATCTCCTATCCTTATCTCACCACTCACTCCTAACACTTTTGCTAGAGCATTAGAAGTGGCAGATTGATAATCCTCCTGATTTTCATTTGGGATAGCAATCACGCTCCATACTTCCCCCTTAGCAATGATCCCGATATTGGAGGCGATTTTTTTATCTCCCAAAGCCATAATCGAGGATACAAACCCAGCATCAATCCTAGAGAACAAAAAATCCTTATTAAGCTTAGCTGGATAAGATTTTTTATAAGCGATCATCCTTTTTTGCTGAGTGCTTAGAGAAGAAGCTTTGAGATAAACATCGAAGGGCAAAAGATTGAGATAATCAATCTTTCCGATTTTTAGCATTACAAAACCATTGAAACTTGGGGATGGTTTTTGAGTTTAGCAAACAGTTCATTCCTCTCCTGCTCACTTGCAACTTCAGCACTTACAACAATACTGACAAACTTCCCCCCACTTGAGGCTTGTCCATCTTTTAGCTCATAACCTTGAGGAAAAATCTCTTTGACAATCTCTTCTAGCTCTTTTTTATCTTTTCCGATGATTCGATACTCCCATTGTGTAGGATAGTCAATCTGTGGCTTTCCATTTATCTCTTGCATTCTAAAACCTCCAAAAATTCTTGTGTGATTTCACTTGGCTTTCCTCGCTCAAAGTCTATAAACCCTAGTTTCACATCCATTGAGAAAATTTTCTCCTCACCCTTAAACACCTCTTGTCTAAGGGTGAGCTGGACTTTTTTAAGCTCCAAAACTTCGATTTTGACAATCAGCTCATCACCAAGTCTTGCACTTTTTATAAAATCTGCATTTAAACTTTTGACAACAAAACCTAAATTCTGATTATAAGGCATTTTTCCTTTGCCAAAAAACATTTCACTTCTTGCTCTCTCACAAAACTTCAAATAGTTGCTGTGATAAACAATTCCACCGCAATCTGTATCTTCATAATAAACTCTGATTCTCACTTTTACCTCATTGCTTTAATTATTCTGAAATCGCTTTATACACTAATTTTGCGTAGAATCAAAATTTTTGATGACTTCTTTAAAATATTGGATAAAATCTAAAACTTTTAAGAATTTTCAAATAGTAAGGAGGAAGTTATGAATAACTTCAGCAAACTAGGCTTTATTCTTGCTACTTTGGGTAGCTCCATTGGTCTAGGTCATATTTGGAAATTCCCTTATATGGCTGGACAGAACGGTGGAGGAGCATTTGTGCTTTTCTATCTAGTTCTAGCACTTGTTATTGGTGTTTCAATGTTGATTGCCGAAATGCTTATTGGTAATAAAGCCAAAACAAACCCAGTAGATAGCTTTGTAGTTTTAGAGCCAAACAAAAAAAGCACATGGAAATTTGTTGGTATCATCACAATTGGTGGTCCAATGATTATGACTTTTTATGCTGTGGTGCTTGGATGGGTGCTTTATTACCTCTTTGTTGGAAGTTTTTCATTGCCTCAAGATTTGCAGAGTGCTAAAAACACTTTTGGTGATCTAGCTTCAGGATCTATCCCTACTCAAATCATAGGAATGCTAGCTTGTATGTTTCTCACAGGCTATATTGTTGCCAAAGGTGTAAAGGCGGGGATTGAGAAGCTCAACCTTGTCTTGATGCCTTTGCTTTTTATTATCTTTATTGGATTGCTTATCTATGCTTGCACGCTTGATTCTTTTGGCAAGGCATGGGAGTTTATGTTTGCATTCCATCCTGAGAAGCTCACAAGTGATGTGGTTTTATCGGCTTTGGGGCAAGTGTTTTTCGCTCTCTCGCTTGGACTTGGAACAATCCTTATTTATGGAGCATATGCAGATAGCAATGAAAATTTGCTTTCAAGCTCAATTTGGGTTGTAATCTCAGGGCTTTTCATCTCTATTGTTGCAGGATTGATGATTTTTGCATTTTTGTTTCAATTTGATGGAGAGACAAGTGCAGGGCCTGGATTGCTCTTTATCTCTTTGCCTTTAGTGTTTGGAAAAATGGGGATTTGGGGGAATATTATCTCCTTCCTTTTTATGCTTTGTGTGGCTTTTGCAGGAATCACCTCGACAGTTTCTATCGTTGAGCCTGCAGCAGCATATCTTAAAGATAGGCTAAACTGGTCTCAAGCTAAAGCTACATGGGTATGCTGTGCTTTGATCTCAGTTGTGGGAATCTTTGTCATCCTCTCTATCACAGCTGATTATGGTGCGATTTTTAGTATCGGTGGAATGAGCTTGTTTGATATTTTTGATAATGCCACTTCAAAAATCTTAATGCCTTTGGGAGGATTCTTCATCCTTATCTTTGCAAGTTATGTGATTGGTAAAAAGAGATTGAGAGAATACACAAAAGATTATCTCTCTCCTATTCTCTTTGAGATTTGGTATATCATTATTGCCTTTATCGCCCCCCTTGTCATCGCAGTCATCGGACTTGCACCCTTTTTTAAATAACTACCTTAAGAGGGTAATCCCCTCTTGAGATTTCTCTAGTCTATCTCCTAGCTTTGCCACCGCTCTTTTGAAAGCTTTTTTGCTCATCTTTGCCACTTTGTAGATTTCTTGAGGATCGCTATCATTTGTGAGTTTAAGATAGTTTGCATTTGCCCTTAGGATTTTAAGCAAGCTCTGTGCTTCATCTTCTAAGATCAATTTGAGATCCATTTTTCCATCACTTCTGATATTTCTGACACTCACATTCACTTCTTCGCCTATTTTGATGGGAGAAAAAATCTCATTGTGATAAATCATTCCCTGATATTTCTCCTCTATCACACACTCAAACCCCAAGGGAGTCTTGCGACGCACCAAGGCTCTCATTTCTTGATGGATTTTTCTCTTATCTTTGCATGGAAAGCATTTAAACTGTGTGCTTGCAATAAGTCGCCCTTGCTTGTCTTTTTGAATTTTGACAACGACTTTTTTTCCTCGTTGAAAAATATGGGGATTTTTGCAGGGCAAGAAAATATCCTTTGCAATCCCCAAATCAAGATAAACCCCATTGCTTGCAATATCAACAATTTCTAGTGCGACAATGCTCTCTAGCACTCCAAAAGGTTTGAGTGTTGTAGCAATGATTCTATCCTCGCTATCAGTGTAGATAAATACCTCAACACTCTCTCCGATTTGCACTTTCTCTGGCATATATTTTTTGGGAAGCAAAATCTCTTCATCCCCCAAAATCGCACCAAAAGACAATATCTTTCTCACTTCCAAATTCACATAAGTTCCGACCATAACTCTTTCCTAATCCTAAAAACTCTTTGGCATAATAATCAATATTTTCAAAAAGCGAGTTTTTTATGCCTAAAGTAAAAGAAATTTATCAAATCTGTGATGAGATCTCTCCCTTTGTCTTGCAAGAAAAATGGGACAATAGTGGGCTAAATCTTGGAAGTATGGAGCAAGAGTTTGAGTCTTTATATCTTGCTCTTGAAGTGGATGAGACGATCGCTCAAAATCTCAACCCCAATTCACTCATCATCACTCATCATCCCCTTATTTTCTCTCCTATCAAAAGCTTTGATACCCAAACCTATCCGTGCAATATTCTCTCCACTCTCATTGCCAAAAATTGCTCACTTCTTGCAATGCATACAAATTTTGACAGCACTCATCTCAACGCATACTTTGCAAAAGATATTTTGGGATTCTCCCCTCTAGAGTCTCATCTCTATGCTCTTAAATATCAAGGAGAAATCACCTTTGATTTACTTGCTCAAAGAATAGAGGAGAGAATGCAACTCAAAGATTATAAATTCTTGCAAGCAAGTCAAACCCTTAAAGAATTGTATTTTTGTTGTGGGAGTGGAGCCTCTCTTATCTCTTCACTGCCTGCTCACAACCATGCGTGCCTAATCACTGGAGATATCAAACATCATGATGCGATGCTTGCAAATAGCCTTGGAATCTCGCTTATTGATGTGGGGCATTATGAGAGTGAAAAATATTTTGTGAAAATTTTGCATAAGAATTTGAAAAATTTTGGCTATGAAGCTATAATAAGCCCTTTAAAAAATCCTCTAGAATTTTCTAAACCTAAGGAAAGACGATGAATAAATATCTAAAAGAGCTGATTGATGTTTCTTTGCTAGACAAAGAGATTGATCTTATGGAGCCAAAAATCGAGCAAATCAAAAGAGAGTTAAACCTCAAACTCTATCACAAAGAAACAAAAAACCTAGATATTGCAAATCTTCAAGAGCAAAAAGAGGCTCTTAGACTTCAAATGCAAAAAAGCAACGAATCTTTGCACACTCAAGGTGCTAGACTCGAAGAAATTAGCAAGAAGATGAGTGAGGTCAAAACAGAAAAAGAACTCAAAGCACTCAATATTGAAGAAGAACTTGCAAGAGAGCAAATCACATATCAAAACTCTGAAATCAATCGCCTTGAAGCACAGATTGCCTCAGTAGATGAAAAGATTCAAGCAATTCAAGAGGAGATTGTCAAAATTGATGCAGACATTGTTGAGATTGAAAAAGATGTTGCATCTGCACTTGAAGAGATCCGCAAAGAGCAAGAAGTCATCTCTAAGAAAAAAGCTGTCATCGTAGAAAAAATGGATCAAAAAATTGTCCTCTTTTATGAAAAAATCCGCAAATGGGCAAAAAATACAAGTGTTGTTCCTGTATATAAACAAGCTTGCGGTGGGTGTTTTATTCGAATTAGCGATCGCGTATATAGTGAGGTTCTCAAAGGCGACGACATCATCACTTGTCCTCATTGTGGAAGAATCCTCTATATCCAAGAAGACTAATCTCCTCCTAAGATGGAAAAGAATCCCCCCTCTTTCCCTCTTGGTTATTTTCTCTTACTCTTTATTCTCTATCTTATCTCCACTCCATTTTTGGCTCTACTTGCATTCAAAAAGAAATATTCTCACTCTATCCCTGAGCGATTTTTCCTCAAAAATTTTGGACTTGAGTTTTCCCCCACTTACTGGTTTCATGCCTGCTCTTTTGGGGAGAGTAAATCTTTTGAGCCGATTTTGAAGGCCTTATTGCAGAGAGAATCGCACGCTAAAATACTGCTTACTTGCACTACAAACACGGGTTTTGCCTATCTCAAAACTTTTCAAGAGCAATACCCTCAAAACTTCATCATCCACTATCTGCCTTTTGAAATTTTTCTCCCCTTCTATCGCCCCTTTTTAAAACATCTCAAAACCCTCATTGTAACCGAAGCTGAACTTTGGAAAATGCTCTTTTGGGTAGCAAAAAATGCAGGGGCAAAGACTTTGCTACTCAATGCTAGAATCTCCGATCGCTCTCTTAAAAGCTATATGAGAATGCGATGGTTTTACTCTACACTTTTCTCTCTTGTCGATGAAGTTTTGGCTCAAAGTGAAGTGGATAAAGAGAGATTAGAAAACCTAGGAGCAAAAAATGTCAGCTCTTTTGGTAATCTCAAAATCTTCTCTACTCCTCAAATCACTCAACACTACACCAAAAAGCGTGATGTGATTTTATGTGCCTCAAGTCATAAAGATGAAGAAAGGCTTGTGCTTGAATCTTTTTTGCCCCTCTCTCTTGATACCACGCTTATCATCGTGCCACGCCATCCTGAGAGATTTTCTGAAGTGCAAAGTCTTTGTGAGCAAGAGTGCAAAAAATATCAAAAAACTTTCTCCACTTTCAAGCAAGAGTGGGGAGATGTTGTGCTTGTAAATGCAATGGGGGAACTTAATAATTTTTATGCAATTGCGGATTGCGTGATTTTGTGTGGAAGTTTTGCACCCATAGGAGGGCACAATCCTCTTGAACCTGCATTTTTCCACGCTCCCATTTTGAGTGGAAAACACATCTACAACCAAAACACTCTCTTTTCTCTTATAGAGGGCTATGAGCTAATAGAATCTCAAGAACTAAAAGAAAAACTACAAAACTACAAAACCCTCCCCCACTCCTACATCAAAGAGAGTGAAAGCAAATTTGATGAGCTAATCGCTCTTATCCAAAAATAAACTTATACTTTTTATGATACTATTGTGCCACTCTTAAGTGTCAAGGTTTGACAATACATTTTTTAGACTTCTTATAAGCTTTCTAAAAAATCCCATTACATTGCGATATACAAATAAAAACACAAGGATTGGTCTATGTGGAAACATTTCAAGGAAACCTATTTGGTCAAATTTTGGAGTCCATTTTTCTCCATCTTGCTTTTGGCATTGCTTTCAACTTACTTTTTTGGGATCACAGGGAAGCATTGGGCAGTAACAGGAGAATTTACACGCTGGGGTGGAGGGATCTTGGAACTTTTTGGCGTGAATGTGGAGAATTGGAAGTATTTTGACGTCATTGGCTTTAGAGGACATTGGTGGCAAAGAATTGATGGAGTTATGCTTGTAGCGATGTTTATAGGGGCTTTGATTGCTACGCTTTTTGCAAGTCGCTTCAATCTCACAATGCCAACTAGCAAAACAAGAATAATCCAAGCCTTTGTTGGTGGAATCATCGCAGGATTTGGTGCCAGACTCGGTATGGGGTGCAATCTTGCAAGTTTTTTTACAGGGATTCCTCAATTTAGCTTGCATGCTTGGTTTTTTACCTTTATGAGTATTTTAGGAGTTTATGTAGGCACAAAAATTATTCAAATGCCATTTTTGCAATCAAAAGCAAAACTAATTAAGGGTGCATATATAAGCAAACCCAAAGAAAAGAAAGATACTTTTCTATGGGGAGCTATGTTGCTTGCAGTAAGTTTGGTTGTGATAGTTTGGCTTATGCAAAGTGATAGTTTTGGAGAAAAAAAGTCAGTTTTGGGGATTGCCTCTCTTTTTGGACTAGCTTTTGGCTTTGTGATCGCCAAAGGACAGGTATGTTTCACCTCAGCTTTTAGAGATCTTTTTCTTTTGGGGCGAGGAATGGTCGCTAAGGCTATTGTGCTAGGGATGTTTATCTCCACTCTTGGGGTTTTTGCATTCATTGTACTTGGGGTTCATCCCAAAATCACTTGGGTGGGGCCAAATGTGGTGATTGGTGGATTTTTGTTTGGGCTTGGAATCACTCTTGCGGGAGGTTGTGAATGCGGATGGCTCTATCGAGCGATGAGGGGGCAAGTGCAATACATCATCGTAGGAGTGGGCAATCTTGTAGGATCTACTCTTTTGGCATACACTTGGAAATGGTATGACAAAGCCTTGGCAACAAGTTTTCCAAAAATCAATCTTTTGGAGAGTTTTGGGAATTATGGAGGATTGCTTGTGAATTATGTTTTGCTCATGGTGCTGTTGCTGGTGATTTTGCTGATTGAAAAACGAGTGCAAAACAAAATCAAAGAAGGAGTATTTTAAGATGAAAAACTATGAGATTACCTATCACATCAATCTAAAAGGCGAGTCTTGCCCCTATCCAGCAATCAAGGGAATTGAAGCACTCAAAGAGCTAGAAAAAGGAGAGGTTTTAGAGATCGTGAGTGATTGTCCTCAAACTATTCACACAATCCCAATTGATGTCAAAAATTATGGCTATGATTTGCTAGATATCATCCATGAAGGTGGAGATATTCACTACATAGTCCAAAGGAATTTTTAGCAAGGCTCTAGCCTATGCTAATCTAAAAGAGGTATTTGTAGCCAAGGGTTAGGGTAGAGTTGTAGCTTCCCACTCCAAAGCCCTCTCCAAATAATCCTCCCAATGAAACCCCACCCAAAGGAATGTTTGCCACCAAATCTATAATGTTATGTCTAAATTGTGTTTGAAAGCCAAATCGGATAGGAAGATTCCCCATAAATCCAAATGTTCTATCTTTGTTTGGACGATTGATGAAAAGCACACCTTGCTCTATTCCAATTCCCAAAATCATTCCAAATCGATGATCTTCATCTGTTTTCACAAAATCAAACAACCCCTCAAGAGCATAATAAACTGTATTGTGATTTCCCCTACTATTGGCTATACTCACTTGTTTATCATTGCAATTAAAAAGGCAAACCTCATCCACAGTTTTATTTCTAATAGAAGTTGCGTTTGGTATGTAAGAAAACTTATAACCAAATGTATGTCTTCATAGGTATATTTCTGCAAACCACCCATAACACCGACAGAATACCCAATCCCCATAGGAAATCTATTGAGAGCCACAGAATTTATCCCAACAAACAATGCACTATCTGAAGCAAATAATCCAACCCCTGCCTCAGCTCCCAAAAATATTCGCCATTCCGATTCTTTAGCACCTAAAGTACTACTTTCGGCATTGAGAATTCTCACAATAGACACATAATCAGAAAAAATCTTTGAATGGGATTTTTGAATGGATTAGAGAGAAGTTTTGAAACAGTGTTATATAAAAGATCTTGCATACAACTTCTTTTTTGATACTAAAAGTCTTGTTTTCTAAAAATTACTTTTCAAATTTTATCTAGTTTTGAAGTGAAATTACAAAAATCTCTTCCCACTAAAAAGATAAAATTTCATCTCAATATCCTAGTTTTACAAAGAGGGAAAATGCAAAAAGCCTACAAACTCCTAGCCCTGCAAGAAGGGATTTCAAACGCACAAGCCAAAGCTTTGATTGATAGAGGATTGGTTAGCGTCAATGGCAAACGCTTAAACATCGCACGAGGGGAGTTGAGCGAGAAAAGTGTGTTTGTGATTGAGAGAGTGAAAAAACCTGAGATTTTATTTCAAGATGAAAACTTACTTGCAGTAGAAAAACCTGCATTTGTAGAGAGTTATGATTTGTGTGAGTTTTTCAAAGATTGGAGTTTGCTTCATCGACTTGATAGAGAAACAAGTGGGGTGATTTTGCTTATCAAAGAGGGGAGTGAGTTTCACAAAAAAGCCAAAGAAGAATTCAAAAAACAAAATGTTTATAAAGAATATCTAGCCATTATCAATGGAATCTTAAGTGAAGAGCTTGAAGTCAATCGTCCCATTCTGACAATCAAAAAAGGCTTTGCCAAAAGCAAAATCAGTAAAGAAGGGCTCCCTGCACTCACCTTCATCACTCCCCTGCAAGTCAGTGGGAAAAAAACTTTGATTCAAGCTGTGATAAAAACAGGACGCACACACCAAATCCGTGTGCATTGCCAAAGTATCAATCATCCTATCTTTGGCGATACACTCTATGGAGGGAGCAATGCCAAACGCCTAATGCTTCACGCTCACAAAATCAAACTATTTGACTATGAAATCACTTCTAAAATGCCAAAAGTTTTTAAGGATTTGATGCAATGAGATTGGAATATCATCTTCCTGAGGATGGGGGGATAAAAATCTCTTGCACAGGCAAGTTTAGAGTGCAAAGAGATTGGATGACATTCAAAGACTATTTTTGCTCTACGCTTGAAGAACATCCTGAATGCAAACAAATCACGATTAGTTTTGAACAACCCAAAATAAATCTTAGTGTTTTGGGACTCCTGCTCAAATATATCAATGTCGATGGTTATGAGATCCAGCTTCTAGTCTTGCACTATTCCTGTTTTAGGATGTTAGAAGATATGCTTTTGCTTGAGAAATTTAATGTCAAATATCAAAAGGTGTAGCAATGAATGAGTGGTATTCACATTTTAATCCTGTTGCTTTTGAGATTTTTTCTATCAAGATTCATTGGTATGGGATTGCTTATGTTTTGGCTTTGATTAGTGCTTTATGGTTTGCAGGATATTTTAGACGCGATCATCGATTTGAAGGAATAGGAAAGAAAGATTTAGAAAATTACTTTTTATATGCTGAACTTGGGGTGATTTTGGGGGCAAGGTTGGGGTATATTCTGATTTATTCGCCTCAACGATGGGAATATCTCACACATCCTTGGCAGATTTTTAACCCCTTTGATTCTGTTGGAAACTTTGTGGGGATCTCGGGAATGAGCTATCATGGTGCGATTGTAGGATTTTTACTTGCAAGCTATATTTACACAAAAATAAAAAAACAAAACTTCTTACAATATCTTGATCTCATGGCATTAAGTATCCCTCTAGCTTATGTCTTTGGACGCATTGGAAATTTTCTCAATCACGAGCTGTATGGACGAGCTATTCCAGAAAATGATACATTCTGGAAGCCTTTTGGAATCTATGTCGATGGGGCATTACGATACCCTAGCCAACTCATTGAAGCATTTTTAGAGGGGGTTGTTGTCTTTTGCATAGTGTGGGTTGCTAAAAGATATTTGAAATTTAATGGGGCTTTGATAGGGATGTATGCCTTAGGATATTCTCTTATGCGTTTTGTGGCTGAATTTTATCGAGAACCTGATGCACAGATGGGGTATTATGGGATTTTTAGCATGGGACAGATTCTAAGCTTTTTAATGCTTTTTGCTTCACTTGCAATTCTCTTTTATGCTAAGGTAAAAGCAAAACTCTCCTAGAAACTTTTCTAAGGATTTGTCCGCTGAGCAAGTCTTGAGTTTGAACGACACTATCAAGCAAGAGACTCTGAGAATCTTGGGGGGTAAGAATTAGAGATATTTCATAATTTCCTAGTGTAAAAGTCAAGGTTTGGCACTCTTGGAGAGAATACTTTTGCAAACAAGCTTTTGCAATCTTGCTTACACCCTCATCATAAAGATTGAGCTGATGATAGTAATACTCTCTATTCTTTGAGCTTCTTGAACCATACTCATAGATTAAGCCTAGAAAAATCCCTACGCTAACTAACAAAAGCAAGAAAAATACCGAATAAAATCCAGATCTATAAGTTTTCATACAAACTCTTATTCCTAAATGAATGCTCATAGCACTCGCTCAAACAAATCTCAAGCTTGATCCACTCTCCCTCTTCTTGAATGTTAAAACTTTTTAGATTTGTTAGCAAAACTTGCGAGTTTAGATAAAGAGTGGGAGGTGAGAAGTGAAGAGTATATTTACCTTGTAGGGGCAAGAAATATCTATCACTCAATGTTTGAGAAACTTCTATGGTGTTGAGAGTTTTTCTAAGGATTGTATAGAGATTGTTTGAAGGGATTGAGAGCAAAAAACTTGTATTATCTAGTGGATAGGAGATTTGAAGCGTTTTATCTGAGAGAATTGTGGGGAGAAGAGAAAAAGATGTGGAGAAAAAAGCCTGAGTATCTAGGGGATAAAATGTCACAAGTGCAGAGGAAAATTGCTTGCAAAATGAAAGAGAGAGATAATTTTGGATAAGAAAAAAGACATTTCTAACCTGCACACTCTCTCTGGCTCTGCTTGCATATAGGATTGTATCTTTGCTAAGTGAAGAATAAATCTTCGCCCCGCCAATCAATAAAATCGAAAAAATCACAAGTGCAATCAAAGCCTCAAGGAGCATAAAAGCCCTTCTCACTTCACTTCCTTCAAATAAAAATAACGCTCTTTTGCATTTTGAATCACTTCTATTTTTGCTTCAAGCACAATGGAGTTGCTTGTCAGCATAGAGGTATGCATAGTGCGTGATTGCACTTTTTGAATAGAGGTTGTGAGAGGAAAAGTGGGGAATTTCAAAGTCAAAAGAAGAGAAAGGATCAAAGAAAAAAGAGCAAGGCAAACCAAAGCCTCAAGGAGCATAAACCCTCCTCTAGCGTGCATACACCTCTCTCTCAAAAAAGACTTTTTTGCTTTTGTTGTCTTCAAGATAACTTACCTCAAAAATAGCTTTGTATCTCCCTTCTTTGAGATTTCCGAAAGATTGGCTTGCAAAATACCCCTTGTTTTCTTGATATTGCATTTCGCCTAGATCTATCTTTTTTTGTTGTGTGTTGATTTTTTCCATATAGATTCGGATTGTAAGATTTTGGGGTTGCTTACACAATGCCTTGACATAGATATGATTGTTATCTTTGTTTTCTAGGTAAATATGCCTTGCATTTTGTGCATTGCTTTGTGCCATATAAACTGGCAAAAGCTTTGCATAGCCATCCACTTGAGGGGACTTATTGACACCAAGATAAAGAGAATATTTCTGAGTGAAACGATTTTGATCTTTGATGATTTCATTGATATTTTCATCAATTATTTTTTTGGATGAAAAATAACTATCATCTTCCTTGATAGGATTCTTAATAGAGATAACTACTGTTGCAATAACAGCACACACCATCAAAAACAAAAATCCAAAAATTCCTATTGGCCAAAAATTTCTTTTCATCTCTTTTTTCTCCCAAACACATAAACTCCTATCACAAGTAAAAACATCATCCCAAGCATTGTCAAAAAAGTGTAATGCACAAAATTCTTTGCCCCACTTTTATCTACGATAATATTTTCTGGCAACTCTTGATGAAAATGATTTGCAATCTCTTCTGCAAGTTGTGCATATCCATTAAGGATTGAGGCTGAGATTGCTGGATTACTCAGTTTTTTGTCTTGCATTAGGATTGGAACCATATATTCTGTGATAATTGTATCAGGGTTAATTGAATCAATTTTTGGGTTTAAAACAATGTCAATTTTTTTGTGTGATTTGATAAAAAAAATCACCCCATAAGGTTTATTGAGATCTTTGAGGATTGAGGTTTTGAATTTTTCTCGCTCTTGCTTACCTTCAGCTTGAAGAGAATCTACACTTACAATATAAAGTCTCACACCTGTTTTTTCATAAAGCTCAGAAGAGATCTTTTCTACAAAATCAACACTTTTTTGATTCAAAAAAGCATTTGAGATGACATAGTGATTTGCATTTAGAGGGATTAGGCTACTCCATAGAAGAAGTAGCCAGTATAAAGCTTTCATCCTAGCTTAGATTGAGCAAAAAATTAGGAATGAAAGGAATGATGATTGTTGTGCAAATCATCGCAACAATCAACCCAAAAAGAATTTTTTCTAGCATTGTATGTTCCATTCTCTACTCCTTATTTGACAAGTTGATAATACTGTGCATTTTGAGAGTTATTTGCTTTTATCTCTTTGTCTTTGATAGTGTATGCATTTGTTGCTTGAGCTTTTTGAGTTTTCCAAGCTTGTATGCCAAGCCCTGTAACAACACTCAAAAGCACAACTACCAACAACAAAAGTCCAACGATCCCATTAAGTCCGAACAATCTATTCATCTTTCTCTCCTTAGTTTTGTGGCTCTAGAGATTCGATGTAAGCAGAAAGTGCTTTGATTTGAACCTCGTTGAGATTTGCATGATCAAATGAAGGCATACGGCCAATAAGTCCTTTCTTTCCATTCTTAAGAACAAGAGCTAAGAATTTTGGAGTGCCATATTCTGTAAGATTTGCTGCCACTCCATCCATTCCTTTTCCATCATCTCCATGGCAATTGTTACACCCTGCTGTGCTATATACTTCTTTTCCTTTTGCTACATCAGCAGGATATTTTGTATGCTTGACCTCAGAGATGTTAGCCATAATATAAGATGCTACCGCTCTTGCATCATCAGCACTAATCTCCACCCCCATAGAAGGCATAGAAGGCATTTCAGAATCAGGATTTAGCAATCCTTTTGATCCGTGATTGATTGTATAAACAATCCCCTCTTCTTTGCCCCAAGCAGTTAGATTTTGTGCTTTTCCATTCATTCCATCAGCTGTGATTCCATGGCATTGAGAGCATTGAACCAAAAACATACTCTCACCCATTTGCACAAGTTGATTTTGGGAGAGATTTTTCCACTTCTCTTCATATTTTGCATTATATTTTTCTACTTCTTGATTGTATTGCCCAATTTGTGAAAAAGAATTGAGTGGATACCCTACAAAGATATACCAAAAGCCCCACAAAAGAACAAAAACAAAGCAAACTCCCCATCCAAAAGGAATATTATTAGCAAACTCGCTAATCCCATCCCATCTCTCATCTAGCAATTTCCCCTTTGGGGTTTTGCTTTTCATTTGTTTTGTGTAAAGATTGACAACAAAAGCTGTCAAAGACAAAATCACAATTGCGGCGATAAAGGCCATCAAATTGATTTCATCGCCCAAATTTAACCATTTCATTGCTCTCTCCTAGCTTATTTTCTTTTTTCAATAATCTCATCATTTAGCCCATCATCTAATGCCAAACGAGAGTATTTCTCATAGTCTCTAATCCCCTTTTTTTCATCTCTAAACATTTTAAAGATGTAAGAATAGAGAAAGACGCACAAAAAAATAGTGATTACAAGATAAACAATCTTTTGTAACGCCAATATTGTGCTCAAGTCCATCTTATTGTCCTTGAGCTACTCTTCTTGATTGTCCCAAACTATTAAGATAAGCAATCAAAGCAACAATTTTTGGGACTTCACCTTTTTTGACAGCTTCTAAGATTTTTGGATCATTCATATCTTGTGCGACTTGCTCGGCCTCTTTGAGATAGTTTGCCTTAGCCTGCTCTACACTTCCAAGCTCCACGCCACCTTTTGTATCATAAGGCACTCCAAAAACAACCTTTTGAGTATAAGCTTCAGCATAAGCTGTGTCAAAGTCTGTGTCTGTTTTATAAAGTGGCTTATATGAAGGCATGATTGAGCCAGGAACTACGCTTGTAGGCTCCCACATGTGATGTGCATGCCAGTCTGAACTTCTCACATCTCCTACACGATGCAAATCAGGTCCAGTTCGCTTTGATCCCCAAAGAAATGGTCTATCATAAGCATACTCTCCACTTAGACTATAAGGTCCGTATCGATCTGTTTCGGATTTGAAAGGACGGATAAGCTGAGAATGGCAGTTGTAGCATCCCTCCTCAATATAAACTTGTCTTCCAGCAGTTTCAAGCACGCTATAAGGTCTCAATCCTTCCAAAGGTCTTGCAGTTTTTGCAAATCCAGGCAAAATCTCTACAAGTCCAGCAATTGAAAACACACCCACAAATGCAAGTGAAAAAAAGAATGGATTTTTCTCTAACCAATGAAACATAATTCCTCCTTAGTCTGCCATAGGTGTTGCGTATTGAGGCTCTTTTTCCAAAACACGGCCTGAATTGATTGTCATCAAGATGTTATAAACAAACATCACAAAACCAACCAAATACATCACTCCACCAATTCCTCTAATAATGTAATAAGGCATAAGTGCTACAACAGTATCAATAAATTGATAGCTTAGAACTCCATAAGCATCTGTATCTCTCCACATCATACCTTGAGTAATTCCTGCAATCCACATAGATGAAAAATAAAGAATGATTCCAATTGTCATCACCCAAAATTGTGCATCAATGAGTTTTTTAGAATAGATCTCACGCTTAAAGAGTCTTGGTGTCATGTGATAAACCATACCAATGATCATAAACCCTACCCAACCAAGAGCTGCATCATGGACGTGTCCAATAATCCAATCTGTAAAGTGTGCTAGAGCATTAACAGATTTGATGGATTGAATTGGCCCTTCAAGTGTTGTGAGCATATAGAAAGTTGAAGCCAAAACCATAAATTTGATGATTGGGGATTCTCTGAGTTGTTGCCATTGCCCTCTCATTGTGAGAAGCATATTGATCCCTGTTCCCCATGAAGGCAAAATCAAAACAACAGAAAAAACAGATCCTAGAGTTTGAACCCAATCAGGAGTTGAAGAATAGATTAGATGGTGTCCTCCAGCCCAAATATATACAAACATCAAAGCCCAAAAAGAAAAAAGTGTAAGCTTGTAAGAAAAAATAGGTTGTCCAGATTCTTTTGGCAAGAAATAATAAATCAAGCCAATGATTCCTGAGGTTAAAACAAATGCTACTGCATTGTGTCCCCACCACCACTGAATCATCGCATCATTTGTCCCTGAATACAAAGAAATTGAGTGCCAAATACTTCCCATATTTGCTACAAAGTATGTAGGGATTGAGAGATTGTTGAAGATATAAAGTGTTGCAATTCCAATGAATGTTGCGATGAAATACCACAAAGAAGCATAAATCGTTTTTTCACGTCTTACTCCCATACTCCCAAAAAGACTTACACCCCAAAGCACCCAAGTAACCACCACAAGCAAATCAAGTGGCCAAATAAGCTCAGCGTATTCTTTGGATTGTGTCAATCCTCCAAGTAGAGTAATGACTGCTAGAATCATCACAAGCATATACACACCAAAATGTGCTAAACCGATAAATTTCAAGAATGGATGCTCAGCATAAGAGATTTTAAGCACTCTTTGACCAAGATAATACCATCCAGCCCAAATCCCACTAAGTGTAAAGCCATAGATTACACCGTTTGTATGGATTGGTCGAAGTCGTCCAAAAGTCCCATATTCACCTGCTAGGTAATTGAGATCAGGAAATGCCATCTGCAAGGCGATAATTACACCTATTAGCATTCCCACAAAGCCAAAAAGCAATGTTGTATACATAAACAATTTGGCAATCGTATAGTCATACTCGACACTTTTTATGTTGTCTTGCATAGTTCCTCCTAAGTATATTTTGCTATCCGTTTTGCAGAATTTTGGAATTATACAACCTTAAAAGATAAATGTATTCTTAGATTCTATTCTTTTATCCCCTTCTGTGCGGATACCTTGCCTACAAAGTCCTTTCTCAAGCCATTTTCTACACACAATAGAAAAATAATAATATTTTTGTCTTTTATCAAAATAGAAAAATCAATTTGACTTTTTAATTTATGAAAAAATTTTTTATCTCTTCGTGTGATTTTGAATCCAAAAAAATATTGGGGCGGATTTTATGTGGCACTTTCAAACGCCTCATCAAATCCTTAAAATCTTTAGGAAGAATAGCTTCCGCCTTTTTGGCAAGATAGATTCTCCTCACATCTCTCTCAATCACCCATTGCTTTGCTATTTCACATGAGAAATTGCTCTTGAGGACTTCCTTTCGCTGTGCAAAACTCAAAACATATCCTTCCCTCTTTAGCCATAAATCAATTTGATGCATATCTCTCTCTTCATCTTCCCTCTTATAGCTTGTAATGCTTCCAAAAAAACAAGGTTTAACTTTTGGATACAGTCTATCTCTCTCTTGCATCAAAAGATCAAAACTTCTTATCATCCCCGAAGCAGAGTTAATAGGCAGTGAAGAGATGGCACCCCTAAACTGATTTCTTGTATATTTATCTGCGTAATTACTGCAATCCTCAAAATATTTCACCTCTTGATCTTGACAATATTTATATAGTTGCTTTTTTGACACTTTCCATAACGGGCGATAGATCTTAAAGCCCTCTCTCACTTCTACAAAATCAAACCCCAAAAGCGTATTTAGCCCAGCCCCCTTGCAAAACTGCATCATCATCCACTCCACCCTATCATCAAGCTGATGTGCCAGAAGCAATCCCTCATAAGCAAACTCAGCAATGACTTTAGAGAAAAACCTATATCGAAACTCTCTTGCTTGAGATTCAAAATTGCTCTGAAACTTTGGAGCTTGAGCGTGAAAGCACTTTTTGGCATATTTTTTTGCCAAATTTTGAGCATACTCTACCTCTTCTTTGCTCTGCTCTCTCATCCCATAATCTACAATTGCTATATCAAACTCCACCCCTCTCTCTAAAAGCAAAAAAAACAAAGCAGAGCTATCTACACCACCAGAAAAACCTAGCAAATATCTCCCTTTGGGCAATGGCTCAACTTCAATCATTTCTGCTTCTTTGTAGTTTGATTTTTTCTATAATTATATAAATTTTTCACAAGGAGGACACAATGTCATACCCCAAAGCAATCGGACCTTATAGTGCATACAGAGAGGCTGGAGATTTGGTATTTATCTCAGGACAGCTCCCACTTGATCCTGCTACCATGGAGTTTGCAGGAGAGGATATCAAGACTCAAACTCATCAATCCTTAAGCAATGTCAAAGCCATTCTCTCAGAGCTTGGACTTAGCATGGATAGTGTGATCAAAACTACGGTTTTGCTCTCAGATATTTCATACTTTGCAGAAATGAATGAAGTATATGGCTCATTTTTCTCAAATCCTTATCCTGCAAGAAGTGCTTTTGCAGTCAAAGATTTACCAAGGGGTGCAAAAGTAGAAATCGAAGTCATCGCCAAAAAATAATCCCCTCTTACTGCAAGGTTTCCCCCTTGCAACTTCATTTTAAGGAAAAATATGCACGAGATTATCACCTTTATCATTGATACCATTGGCACTTTGGGCTATCTTGGGATTTTTATAATGATGTTTTTAGAATCAAGTTTTTTTCCTTTTCCCAGTGAAGTTGTGATGATCCCTGCTGGGATACTCATCTACAAGGGAGAGATGAATGCTTTTTTGGCAATAACTTGCGGGATTGGTGGAAGTCTGTGTGGAGCATTGTTTAATTATTGTTTGGCTCTAAGAATGGGGAGGACTTTTATTCTTCGATATGGAAAATATGTGTTTTTCACTCCAAAAACTATGAAAAAAATGGAAGATTTTTTTCAAAAACACGGCCATATTAGCACTTTTGTAGGAAGACTTCTTCCGGTTGTGCGTCAATACATTTCCCTTCCAGCAGGACTAGCAAAGATGAATCTTCTTAAATTTTCTATTTTTACTTCCTTAGGAGCTGGGATTTGGGTATGTATCCTCACTTGGATAGGCTACTCACTTTCTAAATTTATTGCCAGCTCTCAAGTGGCTCATATATTGGATGGAGAGAATGCTCAGATTTTTAAAGATTCTTTATGGCAGTGGACACTTTATGTTTTGGCAGTTTTGTTTGGAATTGTCATTGTGTATATTTGGAGAAAATCTAGAAAATAATCCTTGCTTAGAACAAAGATGTCTTGCATAAGTGTAACCTTTTGAAAAGGTAAAAGAAAAAAGTGAGCTTTTCTTTTGCCTTTTTTTCATACATTTTCCTAGCTTGATTAAGATAATGCTTTTTGATTTTGGAGGTATTGGATGTTTAGAATTATTGCACTATTGGGAATACTATATACTGGAGTTTTTGCCCATCAGATTGTGGCAAAACCTTTGGGAAAAAATAAATATGAGATTGCGTTTTGGACACACGATGGGTTTGAGAAATACAAGCCTGAACAACTTTTGAGTATTGGTGCGTATGGAAGCGATCTTTCACCTATTAAAGCTGGGGTTGACTATCATAAAAACGCTTTAGTTCTTACAGAAAAAACTCCATCTATCATGACAGCCATCTTTGATGCAGGTTATTGGGTGGAAACTCATAAAGGCTTTGTAAAAGGGGATAGAATGAGTGCTAAGGGGATTGTGTTTGGCTCATTGCATTCCATCAAAATAACAAAAACACTCTTTTCTTGGAATGATTCTATGAGCAAACCCGTGGGGCAGGAGTATGAGATTGTTCCACTCAAAAACCCCTTTATCCTCAAGGTTGGAGATACTCTTCCTGTGCTTGTGCTAGAAAATGGCAAACCTGCTGTGGGAGTGAGTATGGAGATTGCAAATCACGATGAATTGCAGATCAAAACCGACAATCAAGGAAAGGTGCTAATCCCTATCAAAAACAAAGGCTTGCAAATCATTGCAGGGAGTTTTGAGAAAACTCTCTTTGATGATCCAAAAGCTACAACACTCTTTATCCAATCCTCCCTCACCTTTGAGCTCAAATAATGATTCGCTTATTGTGTGTCTTAACTTTGTGGGCAGGAAGCGTGTTTGCTCATGGGATTTTCTATGATCTCAAAGAGGGCAAAGCATTGATTTTTCACATCAATTTCTCTCAAACCACTCCTGCAAGCTATGCCAAAATCACACTTTATGAGGGAGAATCAGCCATTCCCTTTTTGGAGGGGAGTTGTGATGAGAGGGGGGTGTTTGCCTTTGTCCCACCAAAAGAGGGGATTTATCGAGCGTATGTAAGTGGAACAAGCGATCATGGGGAGCATACGCAAGAATTTAGTTTTGAAGTGGGGAAAGATTTTTCTCTCTCAAGCTATAAACAACCCATATATGAGCGATACTCAGGTGTTTTGAGTGCGATTGGATTGCTTTTTGGACTTTTTGGAATCCTTGCTTTACTCAAAAGCAGAAAACGAGATTGATGCATATCTCAGAGGGCATTCTCAACACTCCCACTCTTGTAGCTGGATGGATGGTGTCTGCTCCTTTGTGTGCGTATGCACTTTATTCAATCCCTCAAAAACAGATCCCCAAAATCGCCCTGCTCTCAGCGGTGTTTTTTCTAGGATCTTTTATTCATATTCCCTTTGGTCCTACAAGTTTTCACTTGATTTTAAGTGGGCTGATTGGAGCATTAGGAGGTGGATATGCTATTCTCTCCATTGCTGTGGCTTTGGTGTTTCAAGCCTTGCTTTTTGGTTTTGGAGGATTAGGAGTGCTAGGAGTAAATATCTTTGTGCTTTCTGCTCCAAGCGTGCTTGTATGGTATTTTCTCAAACCAAAAATCACTACACTCAAAAACTATCAGCTCTTTTTGGGTGGAGCATTGCCGACATTTTTTAGCCTAGTTTTGCTTAGTTTGATTCTATTAGTCAATCACATCAAGCTTGAATATGGGGTTATGGCGATCTTTCTCTACAACCTCCCCTTGATTGTGATTGAGGGGCTAATCTGTGTTTTTGCTATTCGTTTTATCCTCAGGTATATGCCCAAAGCCCTATGAAACAACCCAGTTTTTATTTTTTACTTTTGCTGTGTGCTTATGGATGTATTTTTCTCTTCCCTTCTTTTTGGCTTTTTATCCCTGCTTTGTATGTGTTTTTCTACCTTTCAAATTCGCTTTTGAAATCTCTTTTTTGGCTGGGGGTGTTTAATATTTTTATTGGCTTTTGGCTACTCTTTTTGGTTTTTGGAGGCGAGGGAGAAGAGGCCTTGAGGATTTTTTGGACTTCTAATTTATTTATCACTTTTGCGTTGGGATTGTATTGCCATAGAGGAGCAATCTTCATCACCCAATCCTTGCAAAATATTTTTCCAAAAAAGCTCAATTTGCTTGTTTTTCTAAGTGCTAAACTCATCGATGAGCTAAAGAATGATTTGAGCAAAAACAAACAAACTCTACAAGTAAGGCTTCCTGCCTCTTCAGGATTCTTTCTTACTTGCAAAGCTTATGGATACTTGATTGGCAAACTGATCTGTCATGGGATTTTAAGAGCGGAGGAATTGGGGATTATGCTTGGGGTTAGAGGCTATGATGGTGGAAAAATCGACTTTTTTGCTCAGAGTGCTAGAATGAGAGATTATTTTGCGTTTGCTCTTTTGCTTGGGGCTGTTTTGATAGGAGGATGTTTGTGATAGAAGCAAGAGATCTTGGATACAAGATTGAGGAGAGGGAAATATTTTCAAATCTAAATTTTGAAATAAAAG
>DXDJ01000022.1 GCA_019115525.1 Candidatus Helicobacter avistercoris
CTACTTCTCCTGCATTCTTCCAATCCTCTATTACTGCACTTTTGCATACTTCTTGATATGTCCAACAATACAAAAGGGTTGCATACTCTTCTCTCTCTCCCTGAATGTTTTTAGATGTTTATTCAAATGGATAAAAGAATCTAGCCTAAAAGCATCTCTCTTTAGACCCATTTTTAGATGAGATACAAAAGGGCAGAAAAGTGCCAAAGGTGTTTGGGGTTTTACAATGCGCTTAAAAATATTTCTCATATTAAAAGAGAGGAAATTTTTGTTGCAACAAAAGTATGGATAAACAATATTAGCTACGACGGAGTTAAGCGCGCATTTGATGCTTCTATGAAAAAACTTCAGTTGGATTATTTGGATTTATATCTCATTCATCAACCATACAATGATTGTTTTGGTGCTTAGAAAGCAATGGAGGAGCTTTATGCTGAAGGCATCATTCGCTCAATTGGGGTAAGCAATTTTTATCCAAGCAAATTAATGGATTTTTATCTTAACACCTCAATCAAACCTATGATTAATCAAATTGAAATCAATCCACTGCATCAACAAAATAATGCAATCAGTTTGATGAATGAATTGGGAATCAAATATGAAGCTTGGGCTCCATTTGCTGAGGGGAAAAACAACTTCTTTGAGTGTCCAACATTAGTAAAAATAGGCTCTAAGTACAACAAAACCTCAGCACAAGTAGCTTTAAGATGGAATCTGCAAAAAGGTGCGATTGTCCTATCAAAAACAACGCACAAAGAAAGAATGCGGGAGAATCTTAATATTTTTGATTTTGAGCTAAGTGAAGAGGATATGCTAGAGATTGAAAAGTTTGACACAGGAAAAAGTGCATTTTTTGAACACACTGATCCAAAAGTAGTGCAATTCCTTCATACACTTTAATAATCCCTCCCCTTTATGGGGAGAAAGATTATTTATTCAATTCAAGATTGATGTTGATCTTAATCTCATCACTTACAACTGCATTGGGAACATTGCTTCCAATCCCAAAATCTTTTCGATTGATTTTTCCTTCAATCTGCACACCTACAACATCTTTTTTTGTTTTTGGATGCTTAACCATATCGCTCACTTCAATATCAAAAACAACAGGCTTGCTCACCCCCTTAAGCGTCAAGATTCCATAGAACTTGTCTCCCTCTTGCTTTTGCATTTTCAAATACCCCTTAGGAAATTGAGCCACATCAAAAAAACCAGAACCTCTTACATCTTTATCTCTTCCTTCGCTTTTTGTATCAATAGAATCCATTGAGATTTCACCTTCAAGAAAGTTGAGTTTTTTTTCTTTGAGATTGACATCAATCTTCCCACTAAAATCCTCAAACACTCCATTGACTTTGCTTACCAATAAGTGCTTTGTTTGAAAATCGATACTAGAATGCACTTTGTCAATATCAAACTCTACCGCACCCAATCCTACTAACCCTACAAGCGAAAATGCTAAAAATGCTTTTCTCATATTTTTTCCTTACTAAGAATTTTTAGGCATAAGCCAAAAAAACTTTATTGAATAAAAAACAATAGTGATTAAATCCCCTTTTGACACATATTCTTTTTTCCTTGTATTTTTATTTTTCAAGTTTTAAACTCAAATATCAAGACGATCTTTTGATATTTTTTTATAAAATTTCAAAAAATAAGGAGAGTGTCTTTTGTCTTTTATCTTCAAATACCTCACTCTCCCTGCTCTTTTTTTCTCTCTTCTTTCAAGCAAGACGGCATCTTCGTGGGATGATCTCAAGACAAAACCTAGCGATACAAATATCACGCTTACAGAAAATAGCACCCTCACTCTCTCCCCCTCTGCTACAAATGCACTTTTTTCTGGCAATGTTGCTTTAAATGGGTTTTCTCTAGACATTGATGTCAAAATTGCAAGCGTTACTGGGCAAGCCAATCAAACAACAATTTTTCAAAACACTTCAAACACCCCTATCTCTATTGCAGACAATGGCTCAACTCTCAATCTCACAATCTCCTCAAACAACACAAACTACCCCATCAAAAGCGTTTTTAATGCTGATGGAGGGGTGATCAATATCTCTTCAAATCTCAATACAACCATCAACAATAAGCTCAATCTCTTCTCTCTTTTTCGATCTGCCAATGGAGGAAAAATAGTCTTTACTGGCAATCTCAACATTGATCTCACAAATACCACGGCATCACTCCAGCACAACGGAATCTACTATAAGAGTATTTTTGATATTGTGAATGCAAGCGTAGAAATCAATCAAGATTCAACCAAAAACATCTCTCTTATCGGCGATATTTACTCTAATAGCGGGGTTCTTAGAGCCAATTTCACATCAGCAACTTCAAAATTTGAAGGGAAAATGATTTTGCGTGGAGATGAGTTTAAAAATGGAACAAATTACAAACCATTTGAAACTACATTGAGTTTCTCAAACACTGCTTCAGGCAATATGCAAATCAAAACTCAAGGAGTGGGCACACTCTCTTTGAGTGCCACAACACTAGCAAATATCCAAGGAAGTATCGATACTCAAGATTTAGGCTCAACTCTCAATACCACAGCACTAAAACTTGATTTTGACAACTCCACTTACACAGCAAGCACAACTCTTGGGGGAAGTAGCTCGCTGAATGCGAATTTTAAAAACTCAAGCTCATGGAGTGGCAATCTCACTCTCAAAACCTCTACACAAATGCCCTCTACCCCCACCTATACTCTTAATTTTGAAGGGTCTAGTTTTGGGGGAGACATCATCGCTGAGGGTAACAACAACCTCAAAGCCACTTTCAACTCAGGATCTATCAACTCATCTATCACAGCTTCCAATAGCACCCTAGATCTCACTCTCAACAACCTCACCAAAACAAAAGCCCCCAGTGTCTTAAACATCACAGCCACAAATACTCAGCTCACTCTGATGGCACAAGCCTCTACATACAGCTCAGATCTCATCCTTAATGGCTCTAGTATCTCAAACCTCGCCTACTCCGCTTCCAATATCACAAGCAACATTACTGTATCTGACACCTCTTCTCTTACTCTCGCTCTCACAAACTCAAGCACACTAAGTGGCACACTTTCTGTCTCTGGCAACTCTCCCACACTTTCTTTGAGTGCAGATCGCTCTACCTACTCTTTCACTCAAGCCACAATCGATGGGGCAGGAACAAGCTCAATCACGCTAAAAAACTCAAGCCAATGGGTTGGTGATATCGCATACAATTCCCCCTCATTCCACATCGGCACAACCTCTCCTCACAATATTTTTCTCAATAGCGATTCTCATTTCAAGGGTAATATCACCCTACAAAACTCCCAAATCCTCGCCATTCAATCCAACCAAAGCACCCTTACTTCAATCATCACTTTTATGCAAAATCCCAAAGAGCTTAAAGTTGCTCTTGATAGCTCCAAGTTTTATGGAGGATTTTCACAAGCCACTCCCTCGCTTGGCGCACTCACTCTTACAAATGGCTCCACTTGGCACATCACCCAAAGCTCTACTCTCAATTCCCTCACACTAGGGAGTAATGACATCATAGACTTCACTCAAAACCTAGATGGCACCTCTCGCACTCTTACGGCTATCAATGATACAAACCGCATCATCTTGCAAACTCAAAGCATTAGTGGCTCTGGGAGCTTCCACCTCTATGGCACACTAGAAGGGGGCAATCCTGCAACAGATCGCATCAGCACAACTTCTCTCACAGGCACACACACAATCAAACTCTATTGGAATCCCTCTCAACTCACTCAAGATCTCGCACAAGCAAACTTTTACAATCGACATATTGTTGTCGCTGAGCAAAACAGCACAGAACAGAAAGGAGAATTTGTAGGGGGAAATAGTATTGTAGGGGTTTTACAATACGACACCAAACTTAGCAAAGTAGAAAAACTCGATGCACAAGGCACATTGGTAGGCTATGAGTGGATACTGGGGACAGATTCTCCAGTACAGCCACCCTCCCCTCCATCTCCCCCCATTTCATCCACACCCTCGCTCTCTTTCCCTGCAAAACTCATCAATACCTTTCTCTCCTCGCAATACAAAATCTTATCCATCCAATTAGAAAATCTTCACGCTCGACTTGGGGATCTAAGAAATCTCTCTAGCAATACTTCCATCTGGACAAAAAGCTACTACTCCTTCTTACTAGGCAAAGACACTTCAACTTTTGTTGATTCTAAATTTAATGCTTTTATGTTGAGTTTTGGAGCGGATTACAATTTTTATACTCCATTAGGAAGAAATTTTTTAGGTGGGGTGATTTCTCTAGGATATGCGTGGGATAAGGCAGAAGATCGATTCCAAGGAAATAGCAGTATCTTGGGATATGGGATATATGACACCTTTTTGTTTCACAATGGAATCTATATTGATTCTACTCTTCGAGCTTTTCATTCTTGGAATACTTACACTTCCGTTGAGCTTGGGAATCAGGATTTCAGCTATTATGGGTTAATTGCCTCAGTTGAGATTGGAAAAAAGTTTAGGCTCCCCATTCCTACAAACCTCAATGATTTCTATTATCTCAAACCCGAGTTCTCTCTCTCCCTCTCTTATCTTCCCAGTATCCAAAAAACCTTTATACACCCAACATACATCCCCTATCAAACCACGCTCCACTCAGCTCTTCCTTTTGGTTCAAGATTACAATTAGACTTTGGAAAAAGATTTGAGGGAGAAAATCTACTTGGGGATCTTTTTTTGAGCTTTGGTGCAGAATACACCCTCAATGCAAAAGGAGAAATTACCCTGCAAACCGACATTAATCAAGTCAATCTAAAAGGTGAAAATCTTTTTAATCTCAAAGCAGGAATTGGGGGCAATATCCTTATCAATCAAACTTTTAGAATCTATCTTGATTTAAGTTCAAAATTTTTGGGATATCTTCAGCCACTCATCAATGCAAACTTAGGACTTAGGATCACACTGGGATCGAGCAACCCTACCTACACTCCTCCATACTCCACGCCATCCACCCTATATTCCCCGCCATTTCTTCTTGATTGAAAACTAGCCAACCCTTAGAAATAGAAACTCTTTACCTTTTGTAATACTTATTCTATTGTTCTTGACTTTCTTGCATATTTTCTTGACTTGATTGACCAACTTAGCTATCGTCGTATGTTTGTATTGTGAATGGTAAAGAATCCGCACAAGAAAATTTCAATATCAAAACTCTTTCATCAAATTCTTAAGGAGTCTCCACCAATGTTTAAAACCACTCAAGTATCTCTAGCTCCATCCAAATCACCTCCACTAATCAAAGCAATATTACAAGAGGGGACAAGCAAAAAGAGCCAACCGACATTAAAAAGGATAAAATTAACACCCAAACAATCAATATCAATCCAAGCAAAATTATTAAGGAGATGATCTAACAATGAAAAAAGTTTTTACATTTTTATTTTTTTGTTTTTATTGTAATCAATCCTATGCTTGGGGTTGGTTTGATAATGAATCCGCCGAGCAAGAAGTTGAAGTCAAGAAAGCAGATAATAATACAAAAAGCTTTATAGGGTTTAGTGTGGGTGTGGGGGATTTGGGGCTCGTACTATTTAATCCCAGACTTGACGAGGTTGGAAAAAAAGAGCTTGTTGGAAACTCGCTTGAATTTGCTTTAGCAATTGAGGGAGGTTTTCAGAGATATACGCACGAGAAAGTGGGCTATCAAGCAATGTTTCGTGGGAGATTTGTGTATAAAACATCCTATTTTTTCAGCACCGATTCCCACAAAATTCAATAAAGCACTCTCAGTTGAGCTTTCCGCAGGGATTGATGGAATCTTTGATTTTATAAAAAATGACAAGAGCAGTTTTGGAATGATTTTAGGAATTAATGGAAGAGTAAGTATTCTTATGCCAAACAAAGATGGTAGCTATCACTTTATCCTTGATGGTGCAAACTCTTACGGAGTGTTTGGCAATCTAAGGATAGGATTTCAAATAGGGATTCCTACGGGATTTATTGATTTGGTTGCAGAAGTTCCTTTTACACCCTTGCTTGTAATGAAAAGCCCGTTTAACTACACTCTCTCTCTTGGCTATAAGCACTTTTTCTAGCAATCCCCTATGCTCTCTCTCCCTAGACTTCTTAGCTCACTTGTTTTAGGAACTTCTCTAGGAGTGGCTTCTTGCCTTTGCACCATTGAGTTTATCCCCTCAGAGGATTCTCTAAAAGTCATTGAAATAATCTTTGATGAGCCTTTTTGAGAATGCTATGCAAAAAGCTTGCAGGGGAGAGCTATCTCTATCTCAAGCCATTGCATTTCTTCAAGAGTGATGAGTTATTTCCCATAGACTAAAAACTCTACTCACCCATCATCCCCATCATCAATGTTATCAATGTTATCAATGTTATCAATGTTATCAATCATCCACTCAAACCATTTAACTCATCCAAATCAACATCCAATCATACTTCACACACAATAAGCCTCTAAGAGTATCTAAAAACCATCACGCTTAAAAATAGATTGATAACCAATAAATAAGAAGAAATATGATCTAAAAAAACAAACATTGGAAAAAACTTTGGAAAGATAAAAAGAAGAAAAAATCCCAACCCTGCATCGACCTACGTTCCCACACCTGAAAGGTGCAGTATCATCAGCGATGAGGAGCTTAACTTCCAGGTTCGGAATGGAGCTGGGTGTGACCTCCTCTCTATAGACACAGGGAAAAGGGAGAAGAAGATAAGCTCTTATCCTCTGCTCCCTTTTCTTCTAAGGGATTATATCATAGCTAAAGCCCTCTAGTAATAGCTATACACTCAATAAGGCAGTGAAGACATCATTCACTAGGTTTTATTTTTATTTGATAAAAATAAGCCAAACGGTCTATTAGTATTAGTCAGCTAAATGCATTACTGCACTTACACACCTAACCTATCAAGCAAGTAGTCTTCTTGCGACCTTCAGGGAAAGTTAATCTTGGAGTTGGCTTCCCGCTTAGATGCTTTCAGCGGTTATCACATCCGTGCGTAGCTACCCAGCGATGCTCTTGGCAGAACAACTGGTACACTAGTGGCACGTCCATCCCGGTCCTCTCGTACTAGGGACAGCTCTCCTCAACTTTCCTACGCCCACGGCAGATAGGGACCGAACTGTCTCACGACG
>DXDJ01000023.1 GCA_019115525.1 Candidatus Helicobacter avistercoris
ACTTCTACAATCTCTGGAGCTTCCTCTTCTTGAGGTTGAGGTTGAGGTTGCTCAATCATTACCGATGAGCTACTTTGTGAAGAATCAACCTTTTTTCCACCGCAAGCAATAAACAAAAGACCAAAAAAACATACAATCCAAATTTTTTTCATCTACTTCTCCTGCTTACCAATCAAAAGATTGTATTTTTAGTTTTGAAATAGGGAACAAATAAGTTTTATTATATCTTAATCTTACAATCCCTAAAGCACTTTGATGTTGTGTATTCTTAAGAAACATTACATTTTGTCCATCGCGTGAAAATCGTGGCATTTGGTTTGCACCATTGACTGTGATTCTTCTGATTTCTGATGTTCCTGGTGCGATCATATAGAGGTTAAAAGTGCTTGCTCCAAACTCATTCTTTTCCTCGCGACTTGAATACACCACATATTCACCATTTGAAGTTGCAGAACTATTGTTGCGACCATGGAAAACAACTTGCTCTACCCCACTCCCATCTTCATTCATCATAAATACATTGGGATAACCCAAACGATCTGAGATAAAAATAATCTTCTTATCTTTATCAATAAAATTTCCACCAACATCAATTCCTGGATAGTTTGTCAATCTCTTGGTACTTTTGGCTTCCAAATCGTAAAGATAAACATCTGATTGTGCGATTGGCGACATACTGACTAGAATCTTTTTTCCATCATTGCTTACATCTGAAACAATGGCAATTCCTTGTGAGCTTAAAATCCGATCAAACTTTTTTGTATCAAGATTGTATTTTAGGATTGTAGGTCGATCTAAATACTTTGTAAAATAAATGCTTGTTTGATCCTTGTCTGCCCATTTGGGAAAAACATTCAATCCATCATCAATAATACTTTTTTGATAGCTCAAAGTATAATCTGCAACCACAATTTCGCTTTTGGATGGGCCAAGAAGTTTTGAGAAAATTACCTTGCGATTCATCCAAGCAATGCTAGGGGCCTTGAGGTAGTTATTGACATCATTGGCGATCGTATGGGAAACAAAAGGATAAAGAGCGTTATCTTGCAAAACATAACTCTTTTGCAAAACTCGCTCTTTGGCATTAATGTCATATAAAAAAAGATTGAAGCGATTTTTTTCTTGCACAATCTCGACAAGTAGATCAATTTTTTGTGTTTGATAAAATGTATAGTTTGGATCATTGTCATTCTTGTTCTGAGTTGAGACTCTAAAATTCCCACTTACTTCTAAATCTTTGGCAACAAGGTTGCTCACTTTGTAGGGTAATCCTGTCCCATAGACATTAACCATAATGCTTGGAAGTTTCTGTCTTGCTTTGATAATCTCTAGCTTTGCATCAACAGCAAAACCAACACCAAACAAAACAAGGATAGATAAAAATATTTTATTCACTGCTTTGCTCCTTTGTTTTGAATACAACCTCTATATCTGCTTTCTTCCCTTTGGGGTATGGAGGAAAGCTCTCTTGAGTTAAAGATTGGAGCAATCCTTCCATATAGGCATTGTATGAGGCGTTTTTGGAATATGTAATAATACGATAAGAAAACTTACCTTCATTAGTAATACTAATATTTACCACAATTGCTACTGATTCGTAGAAGTGGTTGTTCCACTTAGCATACAAAATCTTCTTAACCTCGGCAAACCATTCGTCATATTTGCCTTCAATCATATCTTGCGGACTTGGGCTTGTTACTTCAAGTTCTTTTTCCCACATTTGTTCCAATACATTTTTGAGTCTTGAAGTTTCTTCTTGAATGTTTTGATTGTTTTGCTCATAGCTGTATTCTTTGCTCTGAATGCTATTTGCAGAAAAAGTTGGGCGATCATCCTCAACAATATCTTCTTCTTGCACTGGTGGCAAATCATGATCAACTTTTTCAAAAAGTTTTTTTACATCATTTCCCACAGTGGGTGCAGGTTTTGGAGGCAGAGGCTTGGCTTGAGGTTTGCTAGATTCTTTGGGAACTTCTGGCGTTGGCTTAATTTCGGATTTGGGTAAAGGTTGCTTTTGGGGTTGGGATTGTTTGGCTTTGACTTTTGGCTTTTGGGCAATGATTTCATCAATTTGAATAAACTCAATCTGTGTCTTATCTTTTGCTGTATATTGCTCTTTAAACTTGGGTAAAAGTGAAAAGATGAGCAAAAAAAGCACGGATAATTCCAAAAAACCTGCAAAAATCCCACTCCACAAAAGTCTCTTATTCATCTATGCTCTTAGCCACTTGTTACAAGAGAAGCTCTAGAAAATCCAGCTTCCTTAACGCTTTTGAGAATGTAAATAACATCATCATAGATTAAATGCTTATCTGCTGTGATATATACCGGTGTCGTTTTTTTGATTTCTTTTGAAAAAAGTGCAAAATTGTCAGGAAAAGATGCATAGTCATATTCTTTTCCTCGAATCACTATTTTCTTGGCTTTTGTGATTTGAATCTCAATCATAGCTTCATCTTGGGCTTTGGCACTTTTAGATCCTTGCGGTAAGGCAATATCTTCACGATAAGAAACCGTAGGAATTGTTACCATAAGGATTGCTAGTAGAACAAGCATAATATCCACCAATGGCGTGATATTAAGCTCGGGAGTTTCATCAAAATCGTGCATTCTTAAAACCTCAATTGTTGAGAATGATCTTTTTTGGAGAGAAGATAATCCAATTCCATCTGCAAAATAACACCGAGTTCATAGCACTTTCTTTTGAGAATCAAATGAAAACTATAAGCTGGAATTGCAGTAAGAATACCTGCTGCAGTCGCTATCAAAGCTTTTGAGATTACTGGGGCAACAGTATCAAAGGCCACTTTCCCCTCTCCACCTCCAAGATAAGAGAAAGCTTCAAGGATTTCAACCACTGTTCCAAACAATCCTACAAATGGGGCGGTAGATGCAACGATTGCCAAAAGAGTAAGCCCTCTTGAAGAATCTTGGAGCATCTTTTGTTTCCAAATATGCAAAACTTCCTTGCTCGCATCATCTTGGATTATCCCCTTGATAATACTCATAGACTGGGGAAGTTTAATTTCCCCTGCGATAAGTGAATTTAAAGATTGATTTTCTTCTTTATTGTTTTTTGAAACTTGTGAAAAGCGATAGAAAAAAGTCCATAATGTAAAAAAAAGATAAATTGAAAGCCAAAATAAAACCACAATACTTATGGCTGAGCTATTGTGTAGATAATTCAAAATCAATTCTACCATTGCAATTATCTCCTTGCAATCGAATCAATTTTATACAATGCACTTGAGAGCATTGCTTCATCAGATGATGCACTTTTGAGCAATTCCTTGGCCTTTTGCAAGCTCTCAGCAATACTACCCTCACCCAATGCAACAGCACCATTTGCCAAAATATCTACACTCTTTCCATCCACTTTTGCATACCCCCAATCAATCGCGACATATTCTTTTTCATTGTTTTTTTTGACAATCTCAATTACACCGCTCTTGAGCAAAGACATCAAATCGCTATGGGCATATTGCACGCCAAATTCACCTGCTTCACCAGGAAGAGTGGCACTTTTGACTTCTTCATCAAAAATTAACCCCTCAGGAGTTACGATACTCACTCTAATCTCTTCCATTCTTTTTTCCTCTTAAGAATTCATTTTTTGGGCTTTTTCTAGCACCTCATTGATGTTTCCAACCATATAGAATGCATTCTCAGGAATATCATCATATTTTCCTTCTAAGATTCCTTTAAATCCTTCTAGTGTCTCTTCAAGTGTGACATATTTTCCAGGGCTTCCTGTAAAGACTTCAGCAACAAAGAAAGGTTGGGAGAGGAATTTTTCAATCTTTCTTGCTCTCTCTACAACTTTTTTGTCTTCTTCGCTAAGCTCATCCATACCAAGAAGAGCGATGATATCTTGAAGATCTTTATACTTTTGAAGCACTTGCTGAACACCTGTTGCAATCGCATAATGCTCCTCACCTACAATTTGAGGATCTAGCACTCTTGAAGTTGAATCAAGTGGATCAACTGCAGGATAGATTCCCTTCTCTGCAATCTTTCTATTCAATACTGTTTTTGCATCAAGGTGAGAGAATACAGAAGCCGGAGCTGGGTCAGTAAGGTCATCTGCAGGCACATATACAGCTTGAACTGAAGTGATTGAACCTTTTTTTGTCGATGTGATTCTCTCTTGTAATTTTCCCATCTCACTTGCAAGTGTCGGCTGATAACCAACGGCTGAAGGGATTCTTCCAAGAAGAGCTGACATCTCAGCACCAGATTGTGCATATCTAAAGATGTTATCAATAAACATCAAAACATCAAGCCCTTTTTCATCTCTAAAATACTCAGCCATTGTAAGTCCTGTGAAGGCAATTCTGTTTCTTGCACCTGGTGGCTCATTCATTTGTCCATAGCAGAGGGCAACTTTGTCAAGAACTCCACCTTCTTTCATTTCATGATAAAGGTCATTCCCTTCTCTTGTTCTCTCTCCAACACCGGCAAATACAGAATATCCACTGTGCTTATAAGCTACATTGTGAATAAGTTCCATAATAACAACAGTTTTCCCTACTCCTGCACCACCAAAGAGGCCAACTTTTCCACCCTTGAGATATGGAGCCAACAAATCCACAACCTTAATCCCTGTTTCAAACATCTCTGTTTTTGTGCTTTGTTCTTCAAAGCTAGGAGCACTTCTATGGATTGGCCATTTTTGAGCATCATCAAGTTGCTCTCCACCATCCACAGCCTCACCTGTAACATTAAAAATTCTTCCTAGGACTGCTTCACCTACTGGAACTTCAATCATCTTTCCTCTTGCTACAACCTCTTGTCCTCTTACAAGTCCTTCGGTCATATCCATAGCAATTGTTCTAACAATATGATCTCCAAGCTCAGCTGCTACCTCTAAAACAAGGGATTTTTTCACTCCCTCAACTTCATAATTAACATCTAATGCCTCATTGATGAGTGGCAGATAATCATCAAATTTGACATCAACAACAGGTCCCATAACCTGAACAATTTTTCCAACTTTATTACTCACTTTTTCCTCCTTTTATTTCATTGCTTCAACGCCGGCATTGATTTCAACAAGCTCTGTTGTAATCGCCTCTTGTCTTGCTTTATTATACGAAATGGTTAAACTTCTTACCAAATTTCCTGCATTACTTGTTGCAGCCTCCATTGCTTGAACTCTTGCACTATGTTCAGCGACAAGAGAATCAAGAAGTGCATAGTAAATATTATAATCAAGATATTGTGTGGATAATTCCTGCAAAATCTGCTGTTCACCTTCCTCAGGATCGGCACTAATGATGGAGTGTTCTTTATCTTCAATTTCCTTATGTGCAACAAAAGGCAAAATCTTTTTGACTTTTACTTCTTGAGAAATAACACTCTTAAAACCATTATGAACAATAAAAACTTCATCTGTCTCACTATTGATAAAATCCTCTATTGAACGCTTAAGAAATGCAGAAGCCTTTTTATAATCAGGAGAAGAGGATAAGTCTTCAGCTTCATCCAAAATGGATATATGATTAAAATGAAAATAGCTCACGCCTTTTTTCCCAATTCCTCTTAGTCTAACTCTAATATTGCGTTTTTCAAAGTGTTTAAGAAGAGAAGAAACTTCTTTGATTGTAGCTTGGTTGAAAGCTCCGCACAAACCCTTTTCTGCGGTGATAAAGATTATATCAACAACCCTCACTTCTCTTTCTTGTGAAGCTTGGAAAATAGGAATATTGAGATTCTCAAAACCAACATTTGCAACTCTTTGCACAATCTCCTCAAAAACATCAGAAAGCTTTGTTGCAAAGACTCTTGCTTGCTTTGCAACCTCCTCTGCTCTTTTGAGTTTTGAGGCAGAAACAAGCTTCATCGCTTTTGTAGTTTTTTGTGTATTTTGAACACTCGCAATCTTTCTGCGAATCTCCTTTAGATTGCCTCCCATCTTTACTCACCCTTAGTTAGAAAAAATCATTTTAAATTCTTCTAAAGCTTTCTTTAGCTCACTCTCAATGCTCTCATCAAGTGCTTTTTTCTCTGCAATTGCACTCAAAATATTTGGATATTTATCTTCAATAAAAGGATAAAGCTCAGCTTCAAATTTTGTGATCTTAGATACAGCAATATCATCTAGATATCCCTTTGCTCCAGCATAAATAATCACAATCTGTTTTTGAATTGGGAGCGGAGAATAAGGAGGTTGTTTGAGAACCTCAACCATTCTCTGACCTCTCTCAAGCTGTTTCTTGCTTGTTTCATCAAGGTTAGAAGCAAATTGAGCAAAAGCCTGAAGCTCACGGTATTGAGCCAAGTCTAGTCTTAGAGTTCCCGAGACTTGCTTTGTAGCTTTAATCTGTGCAGCTCCACCCACTCTTGAAACTGAAAGCCCCACATTGATCGCTGGACGAATCCCTGAGTAGAATAAGTCAGTTTCTAGGAAAATCTGCCCATCTGTGATAGAAATAACATTGGTAGGGATATAAGCTGAAACGTCCCCAGCTTGAGTTTCAATGATTGGCAATGCTGTCAAAGATCCTGCACCAAGTGCATCACTCACTTTTGCTGCACGCTCAAGAAGTCTTGAGTGTAGATAGAAAACATCTCCTGGGAAAGCTTCACGACCTGGAGGACGTCTAAGGATCAAAGACATCTCTCTATAAGCTACGGCATGCTTGCTAAGATCATCATATACGATCAATGCATGTTTGCCATTGTCTCTAAAATATTCTCCCATTGTTACACCAGTATATGGAGCAAGGAATTGCATCGCAGCAGAATCTGAAGCTGAAGCATTGATCACAATGGTATATTCCATCGCACCATGCTCTTCAAGTCTTCTCACTACTTGTGCTACTGTTGATTCTTTTTGTCCAATAGCCACATAAATACAGATAACATCTTGACCTTTTTGATTGATGATTGCATCCACTGCAACTGTTGTTTTTCCTGTTTGTCTATCTCCAATGATTAGCTCTCTTTGACCTCGACCGATTGGTACTAGAGCGTCAATAGCCTTAATCCCTGTCTGAAGTGGCTCATGAACTGACTTTCTATCCATAATCCCTGGAGCTTTTTCTTCAACAAATCGATATTCCTTTGCATCGATTGCTCCTTTTCCATCAATTGGCTCACCTAGAGTGTTAAGAATCCTACCAACAATACTCTCGCCAACAGGAACCTTCATCAACTTGTGAAGTCGTTTAACACTCATTCCCTCTTGAATATTTCTTCCACTTCCCAAGATTACAACACCGACAAAATCCTCCTCCAAACTTGAAGCCAAACCAATATCACCACTCTCAAATTCAACCATTTCATAATACATGACATTTTTGAGACCATAGACTTTGGCAACACCATCGGCATAAGTTAATACTCTACCAACTTCATCGATTTTTAGCTCAACATCATATTGAGCAATCTTTTCTTTAATGATTGAACTAATTTCTTCTGCTTTAATTTTCAATTTACACTCCTTTTCTAAATGTGTCTAAGATATATTTTTGCAAACCAGATACAAAAAGTTCCTTCGAGAAAGAAACTTCTAGATCTAACTCTTCGATAACGCATTTTGCACCATCTTTTTGCCATAGTTTTTCAACGACATCAATCTTGCTTCCAAGCTTAAGTGAAAGTATTTTGCCGATTTGCTCAAGCATTTGACTTGAAGTTTTTTCTTGAGAATAAAAAACTGCTTGATATGTTTGCTCTCTAGATGAGAAAATCTCAGCAATCTCATTAATGATTTCTGGAAATAGCTCCAATCTCCCTGCCATTGCAACAACATCAATTGCCTTGCATATTTCCTTATCTTCAATCTTCAAAATATCAAGAAAAGCTTTTGATTTGCTTGAAGGATTTATGAAAGGATTGTGCAAAAACTCTACAAAATCTCTTTGGCAAAAAATTATTTCTATTTCTTCTTGTTTTTGAAGCAATACTTGAACTTTGCTTTCACCCATTGCTTCGAGGAAACCTTTTGCATATCTTAAGCTAAGAGTCTTTTTCATTGCTTCATTCCTTTTATCATTGCTCGAGCGTAATACTCACTGTCATGTTGCAAATTCTGACATATCTCATCTAAAGATCTTTGAACTTCTTCTTGGATCATTTCTCGCTCTTGTTGTTGGAGCTTTTGCTCATTATTGGCAACAATCATCTTAATATCTCTATCTAATTTTTCTTCATATTTTTGAGAGATGAGATAAGAATCTTTTTTTGCAAGCGAAATGATCTCTGAAGCCTTACTTTTTGCTTCTTGAAGTGCTTGCTTTACTTTTTCTTTTTCACGCTTGATTCTTTGCTCTTCCTCCTGAGTTCTGTTAAACGCAGAAGAAATCCCCTCTTGTCTATCAAGAAAAATTTGCTTGATTTTTGAGGCACCAAAATACCAAAGAATCAAGAAAAAAATCACAAAATTGATCAATCTCTCAATAAAATCACTCTGCGCAAAAGAAACTTCTGATCCAAAAGCCATCACACACGCTAAGGTAAATAATACAAAAATTTGTCTCATTTCAAATCTCCTAACGAAGCAAATTTTGCTTTTACTTCAGCATGAAGAATACCTTGAGCTTGTTGAAGCTCTTGTTTGACTATATTTCGCTTTTCACTCAATTCTTGAAGAGCTTGAGAAAATCGCATATCAAGTTCATATTTTGTTTTCTCAAATTTTTCATCATAGAGTGCTTGAGCCTGACTGGTTGCTTGATCTTTGATTGCTTTTGCTTCTATTTTTGCATTTGCAAGAACCTCTTCAATCTCTGCCTTGAGCTTTTTAATCTCCGCTTTTTGCTCCTCTACCCCTTGAGCATTCTCTCCTAGAAGACGATCTCTTTGTTGCATAAAAGCCAACATCGGACGATAAAGCCATGCATTTAGAATAAAGATAAGTAGAAAAAAGGTAACAAAAACCAATAGCATTAAAAAAGGATTTAATTCTAAACTCAACTCCTACTCCTATCCTTGTGAAGATAAATATAATAATATCCAATAAAAGGAGATATTGACTTTTATTTTATCAAATTTAAAAGGGTTTTAATCTCCGCATTGTCTTGAAAATAAATTGTAAGTTTTTTGTCATTTAGAGAAAAATGAAGACCTTTGCTTGTAAGCAAGAGACGCAATTCCTCAATTTCTAAAGTATCATTTTTTTTCTCTTTTGATTCTTTTAGACTCTTTGGGGTTTTAAACTTTTTTATCATCAATTCTACATCGCGAACAGAGAGATTTTGGCCAACAATGGAGTAGGCAATCTTTTTTTGGTGTTCTTCATCCAAAGCTATGAGAACCTTCGCGTGTCCTTGAGTAATTTTCCCTTTTTTTAGCATATCTTGCACATCTTGGCATAATGTAAGCAATCTAAGAGTGTTTGTGATTTGTGCTCTTGACTTCTGCAATCTTTCTGCAAGCTCTTCATGAGTTAAATTATGCACACTTAATAGCTCTTGATAAGCTTGGGCTAAATCGATTGGATTGAGATCTTCTCTTTGAATGTTTTCAATAAGTGCTACTTCTCGTAACTGGTTTAGATCAATTTCTGCAATAATTGCCTTAATCTTCTCAAGCCCCAAAATTTTTGATGCTCTCAATCTTCGCTCTCCGGCAATCAAAACATAATGATCCTCTTCTTTATAAACCAAAACTGGCTGAAGCAATCCGTATTCTCTAATCGAATTTGCCAAATCACTTAGACTCTCATCATTAAATTGTTTTCTTGGTTGGTAGGGATTGGGAATGATTTGATCTATGCTGATCTCCATAACCCCCTCTTGATTTTCTCCTATGCTTTTTTCATAGGCTTGCTTGACTTCTCCCAATATTTCCCCCAATCCTCTTCCTAATGCCATTTTTTTATGCTTTGCCATTGCTTACTCCCTTCAAAATTGCTTTTGCTAAATCTTGGTATGCCAAACTCCCATTTGATCGGCTATCGTAGAGCAAAATAGGTTTCCCAAAGCTTGGGGATTCTGCAAGTTTTATACTTCGTGGCACCAAAACATGAGCCTTGCCTTTTTTGAAAAGAGATTGATCAAAATGCTGTGTTAGATCTGCCAAAACTTGCTTGGAGAGATTGTTTTGAGAAGAATACATTGTAGGCAAAAAACCTCTAATGACCAAATCTGGATTGCTAGAATCTTTGAGCAGTTTAATGGTGCTTAGAAGCTGAGCTAATCCCTCTAGTGCAAAAAATTCGCACTGAATAGGAATAATTACAGAATTTGCAGCACTCAAAGCATTGATTGTAAGGGGTCCAAGAGCTGGAGGAGAATCAATAATAATAAAATCATACTGATTTCTTACCTCTTCAATCTTTTTTTTCAATATCAATTCTCGCCCACTCTCCCTCTTACTATAAAATTCTTTTTCTATTCCCACAAGTCCGATATTAGATGGAGCGATAAAAAGTGTAGGCATATCTGTTTTTTGAATCACTTCAGAGAGATTTTTACTTCCTACAAGAACATGATAGATATCAAATTCAATCTCATTGCGACGCAAACCAAGACTTGTAGTTGCATTAGCCTGCGGATCAAAATCAATGAGCAAAACTCGCTTCTTTGCATTAGCCAAAGAAGCTGAGAGATTGACAGCAGTTGTTGTTTTTCCCACACCCCCTTTTTGATTGGCAATGGCAATAACCTCACACATAACTCTACCTCAAAGAATAAATTTTTTCATCATCGATCATAATCGCACCATCCTCACACAAAACGGCATCTTTAAAAGAAAAACTTTGATTTTGGTGATGAAAGTGATATGAGAAATTTTTATGAAATTCTAACTTGTATTTATCGAAAATTACCTGCCAAGTTGGGAACTTGAAGAAAAAAAGGAGAAAATCGTGAATAAATTCTTCTTTTCTCTCATCCAAAACTTCCAAAGTCAAACTCCCATACTTTTTGCTTTTTAGGTTAATCCCGATTCCACAAACACATATATTTCCAACACACTGAGTCAAAACCCCCCCTATTTTCTTATCTTGAATATATAAATCATTGGGCCATTTTATCCACAGCTCCTCTGCTCCCTGTGTGTGTAAAAATTCTTGGAGAATTACTCCCACATAAAGAGAGAGGGACTGCAAAGGCAGATCTCTAGGAAGCTTCTTAAGATCAAAAACAAAAGAAAATAGCAATGCCCTCTCTTCGCTCTCCCACACATTCCCTCTGCTTCCTCTCCCTTGTGTTTGTCGATTTGCAATCACGCAAAAAGGAAGTTTGGGTATCTTAGAGTTTTTTAGAAGCGTAAGAGCATAATCTTGCGTTGATGGAAGTTCATCAAAAATAAAAAAATCTAGCAAAAAATCTCCCCTATCTCCCATCTTTTTCCTCGTATATAATCTAGAGCAGACATTTTTTGCTTATTGGCTGGTTGAACTTCATAGATTTTCAAAATCCCATCTTTACATACTATTTTTACTCCATCTAATTGAATCTCACAAATCTCTCCTAGCTTTCCATTTGTCAAGCATTCTTCAAAATCAACCTTCAAGATCTTTAGCCCGCTCTCAAGAAATACGCTTGGCCAGGAGCTGAAGGCTAAAAGCTTATTGACAATCATCTTCCCACTCTCAAAATCCACACACCCCTCTTCTTTTTTGATTTTTTTGCAATAAGTTGCATCACAATGAATTTGTTCTAAGCCCTCAATTTCTTCAAGATACTCAAGGCTCTTGCACAAAAGTTTTCCCCCAAGGAGTGAAAGCTTGTGTGCAAGGGTTTCTAGAGCAAGATTGGAAGGTGAGAGAAGACAGCTTAATGCCATAATCTCTCCGCTATCCATCCCCACATCCATCTTCATCACGCTCACACCAAAATTTTTTTTATCCTCCAAAATCATTTCTTGCAAAGGCGAGGCTCCTCGCAAGAGTGGAAGAAGTGAAGCATGGACATTAAGACATAATCTTGCATTTAAAAAACTTGAAGGGAAAAACTGCCCAAAAGCCACAACAACAAAGATTTCTGCACCCAAAACACATAAATTTTTCAAAAGTTCTTGATCTAATCTTTCTGGCTGAAAAATAGGGAGATTATGTTCAAGTGCCAAAAGCTTAACTTCTGAAGCTTTAAGCTCTTGCTTGCGACCAAAAGGACGATCGGGCTGGGTGATGATGGCGAGAACTTCGTGTTTTTGAAGAAGTTGTTCTAAAATTTTTCTAGCAAAAAGTGGCGTTCCAAAAAAGGCGATTTTCACTTATTTTCTCCAAAAATTGTCCCACTCTCTTGAATGTCCTCAATCAAAAACTTCTCTAGCATCTCAAGCTTCTCTCCATTGCAGAGAAACATTCTTTTCCCCCTTTTGATCAAAAAATCTGCTGCAATAAGCTTGGTTACAATCCCGCCAGTAGCAAAATGGCCGTGAGGATCATAATTTGTCTCCAACTTCTCTGCTGGGATTGAGGCAATGGAGCCAATCAATTTGGCGTCAGGGTATTTGTGAGGGTTTTTATCAAAATAGCCATCAATATCGCTCAAAATCACCAACAAATCTGCCTCAAAATAATATGCCACATGTGCACTTAAACGATCATTATCTCCAAACTTTAGCTCAGCAGTTGCCAAAGCATCATTTTCATTGATGATGGGTAAGACTTTGTTTGAGAGCAAAACTTCAATTGTGTCTTTGGCATTTTGCGTGCAACTGCGAGAATCAAAATCGTGTCCGCAAAGCAAGATTTGAGCATTTAAGATTCCATAATTTTCAAAAACCTTGCGATAAGTCTCAAGTAAAAGTGGCTGTCCAATACTTGCTAGAGCCTGTTTACAAGCAATCTTACTTTTATCAAGTCTTAATTTTGTATAGCCACTTGCCACTGCACCTGAGGTTACAAGAATGATCTCAAATTTCTCTAAAAGCTTAGCAATGCACTTAGCAATCCTCTCAATTGCCTCAACCTTAATGCTTTCTCCATCACTTAGATTTGAGGTGCCCACCTTGATCACAATTCGCTTCATTTCTCTACCCTCTTAAAGCTCTTGAAAGGAAAAGCTTAAGGGTAGAGAGATTTTCCCCCAAAGCTGAGGAAATGGGTAGAATAAAAAGCGTCTTTTCTTCATCTTTGCTCAATTTTAGCTCTCCTAAAATCTTCTCACTTGCATACACACTCCCTTCACTCTGCACTCTTGGCAATTCCAAAAAGCTCAAAAACTCCTCAATCTTTACTTCCAATTCTTCTGCAATATCAATTTTGCTCAATACGATTCCAAATGGACGCTTGCTAAGCTCTTGAGAAAAATTCTCTAGCTCTGCTCTTAGATTCTCATACTGCTCACCCAAAGTGCGATAGTTTGCACAATCTAGTACAAACAATAGCACCTTGGTTCGCTCAATATGTCGCAAAAATTCGAGCCCCAAGCCCCTCCCCTCACTTGCTCCATCAATAATCCCAGGGATATCTGCCATTACAAAACTATCAAAATCTCCCACATCTACAACCCCCAAATTTGGCACCAAAGTGGTAAATTCATAATTTGCAATTTCAGGCTTTGCGTTGGAGAGGGTAGAAATCAAGGTGGATTTTCCTACATTTGGGAATCCTACCAATCCCACATCGGCAATAAGTTTGAGCTCGAGCTTTAGATGAGCTTTTTGTCCTGCAATTCCCTGTTGGGCATAAGTGGGGCGTTGATTGACTGAGTTTTTAAATCTTGCATTTCCCAATCCTCCCTTCCCCCCTTCAAAAAGCAGATGTCTGCCCTCTTTGAGATCAAGCAAAAGCTCTCCGCTCTCTTCATCAAAAACCTGAGTGCCAGCAGGAACCTTAATGATAAGATCTTCTCCACTTTTTCCTGTTTTATTTTTTCCTTCCCCTGGTCGACCATTTTGAGCTTTGTAGTGTTTTGCTCCTCGGAACTTTGAGAGCGTATCGCTATTGTTATCCACTTCAAAAAACACTGATCCCCCTCTTCCTCCATCTCCTCCATCAGGGCCACCCTGGATAACAAACTTCTCTCGCCTAAAACTTACAGCTCCTGCTCCTCCCTTGCCAGAGGATACGAAAATATCAACGCAATCTACAAACATTGTTTTAATCCTATATTTTTGAAATTGGTAGGCAAGGTATCTTGCAAATCTTGCAAAAGTGCAAAACGCTTCTTATACATTGAGCGCTTTTGGCTTGGAATCTCACTTAAATCTTTTTGTTTGACTTCAACAAGCTCAAAATACTCTCCATTAAGCTCTCCGCCCAGATCTCTCCACATCGCATCATAATCTACAAAATAATTCTTTTTCCCAAAAGGTTTATAACGCACCTGTTGAGTTTTTTGCACTGCTAAAATTGTCGAAATCCCCCAAAATCTAGCCAAGATTCTTAGAGTTTCAAGCAGAAGGTTTTGGGGGCGAAATCCGAAGTTTTTTTTGGTTGTTTCTCTAATCTTTTCTCTCACCTCATCGCCATTACCCAACCCTTGCATACAAGGCACAAAAATCGCACGCCCTCCCTCAAAAGGAGCAAAAGCCAAAGAACAATGGAAGAACGCCTCCCCCTCGCTTCGCAATCTCAAAGCCAAAAACCCCTCCTCAAATGCACCATTAAAACTCAGAATACACTCCAGTCCCCAAGAAAGAGAAAAAACTACCTCCTGATCACCTTGTAAAAGCCTAAAAAATAAATCCTCATCAAATAGATCTTCTATTGCAAGAAGATTGTATTTGACATACTCCAATCTCTCTTGAGCAGAGAATTTGCGATTTAAAAAGTCTTTGCACACTACCCAATGTGCTTGTCCTAAATGCTTAGAAAACAAAGCAATCCTTCTTGGATTGGCATTGACAAATTCAACAAAAGGATTGATTTGTTTTCTTGCTAAAAGATTGCGAAGGGTAAAACGAAGATATTGTCTGAAAAAATATGATTTGCTATCAAACCCTACTCGATCGCTGAGTTTTCCAAAAAGTGTAGAAAACTCAGGCCATCGATAGGACATTTACCAACCTCAAAGAGGATTAAGCAGGATAAACAGAAACTTTCTTTCTGTCTTTACTCTTTTGCTCAAATTTCACAACGCCATCAATCAATGCATAGATTGTATGATCTTTTCCCATACCTACATTGTTTCCAGCATGAACTTTAGTTCCTCTTTGACGAACAATGATATTTCCTGCTCGAACAAACTGAGAACCAAACTTTTTGACACCTAAGCGACGACCAGCTGAATCGCGGTTATTCTGTGTACTACCCTGACCTTTCTTGTGAGCCATACCTTACTCCTTTATCCTACGATTTTTACAATTCTAACGCGAGTGAAATCTCGTCTAAAGCCTCTCTTGACTTTACTATCTTTTCTTCTGCGTTTCTTAAAGGTAATAACTTTTTTTGCTCGTCCCTCATTGATCACTTCTGCTTCAATAAGAGCACCAGAAATAAAAGGTGTTCCCAACTTGCTTTTTTCACCATCAACAATTGCAAGTACTTCTTGCAACTGGATTTTTGACTTTGGCTCAAGGCTCATTTTATCAAGAAGAACAATATCTCCCTCTTGCACCTTGTATTGCTTGCCTCCATTCTTAAACACTGCATACATAGTTGCTTCCTTAGGTTTTAATCTAACTCTTTTTTAGCACAGAGTTTGTGCCTCTGTTCTTGACTTTTGCCAAAAACAAAGCTTGAATTATATTATTTTTTGAATGCTTTGTGAAGATAAAAATGATAAATTTCTCAAACTCCTTTTGTATTTAAGGAATCTTTTTTGCTGTCGATATGGATCAAATATATTTTTGTAAAGTTGTGCAACTTAAAGTTTGGGTGCTATTTCAAAGGATGGATAAAATATGCGTGTAACTTTTGGGACAAAATACAATCAAATTAGCAATTCGCAAGATTCGCTTCAATCAAGACTAAATGAATTAAATGCAACAATTGCGTCTGGAAAAAAGATCCAACACAGCTATCAAGATAGTCGGGTGTATAACAAAGATCTTCAACTTGGATATCAAGAAACAACGCTCAAGCAAAGTATTGATGTCGCACAAAATGCCTATAACAATACTATCAACTCTGATAAAGCTCTTCAAGAACTCTCAAAGACTGTCCTAGACTTCAATACCAAACTCCTACAAGTTGCCAACCAACCTCAATCCCCTACTTCACGCGTTGCAATTGCCAATGAACTTGCTGTTTTAAAAGCCCACATGATAGCTGTTGCAAACACTTCCATTGGGGGTGAATACCTATTTGGTGGCACAAAAGTAAAAAACCCTCCCATTGGTCAAGACGGGCAATATAAAGGCAATAATCAAAAACTAGAAGCTCTGATTGGATCAAATGTAATGATTCCCTACAATATTCCAGGAAGTGATTTGTTTTTGGGGAATGACAAGGATTATAGTGCCATTGTTACAGGTAACATCAAAAAATACAATCAAAGCAAACTTCACCCCTACATTATGGATAAACTCAACAAAGATGAGCCACCAGTGGAAGTATTTATCAAGCCCACAGACACACTAAGAGATCTTATTGGGGATAATGATGATATTACAAACAATGATGAGGCAATGACTTTTTATCTGCGAGGTGTGCGTCCTGATGGGAGTCGATTTAAATCCAAATTTACTCTTGAGCAAGCCTATGTCTCTGCTGATAATGCTACAAAAGTGAGTGATTTGCTTGATAGAATTGGAAGAGAGTTTGGTAATAATCAAATCTCAAAAGTTGTAGATGTTTCTCTCAATCCATGGGGTGAAATCGAGATTAAGTCCCTTGTAGATGGAAGCTCCAATCTCAGTTTTAACCTCATTGCAAGCAATAAAGATGTAGAAGATGTTAGCACTCTTCCTAGTTTGGGTGCAAAAGTTGTAAGTTTTCAAAAAAGCCCTTATATTAGCAACAAGCAAGTTTCTTCTATTCAAAGCGTTACTGATACTTACAAGAGCTATCAAGTCGAAATCCCAACCACATTTATTTCCCAAAAAACAAAAGTACCTGCAAATAGCAACACGGCTTTAAGTGAGATTTTTGATTCTGATATTTTTAGCATTCATTTTGATGGGCAATTTAAAGATGAAGACAAAAAACCTCAAGTCCTAACTTTTAGCACAAAAGATACAAAGATTATCGATGTTGTCAAGGATATAAAAACCTTCTATAAGAACTATGGATACAATATTGATGCAGAAATTGCCAATGGCAAACTTATCATTACTGACTTGGATGCAAAAAAGAACAATGTTCCCTCAAAGATCAATCTCACCCTTTCTACGGCGGATAAAGATAATGTCCTTACAAAGGGGATTAAAATAGATTATCGCAATACTTATGATGATGTATTTTTTGAAAAACATGGCTCAAAATTGACCTCCAATGTTTCTCAAGTTATCTTACAAAAGGATGGCTATGCAACAGATCAAACAAGGCTTGTAGATGTTGCTGGGGAGCTTGAGGGTAAAACTTATAAACTTCAGCTCAAAGATCACAATGGGGTAGAAGTCAATGCAAAAATGCTTTTTGAAAAATCAGGATGTTATCTTGTATTGCCATCAAAAGATTCTACTTCTCAAAATCCAAAAGAATACAAAATCCCTGTTGTCAATCTCAATGAAAAAGGCAAGGCGAGCATTGCACTTCCAGACAATATCACTTACCGCCAACTTATGGATACACTCACTCTTGCACTCAATTACTCCAATCAAGATGAGGCAAAATATCAAAAACTTCTTGGAAATTCTGAGACTTATACCGTAGAACAAAAAGAACTTTATGAGGAAATGAGCACTCAAGCATCAAGTCGAATTGAGATTCTTCTCAATCAAAACGGGCAGGTTGAAATCCATGATCGCACGCGTTCGATGAGTAATATGGAATTTTCTATGTCAGATATGCAAAGCGATGATTTCTCCGAGGATAGTATCAGAGATACAGAGAGTGGTTTGCTCTTGCACGCAAACAATGCTCTAACTGTCGATAAGCCTCAAATCAACTTTTTTGATGCCCTTGATGTTGCTATCAAGGCTGTCAGAGACGGCATTTATCGACCAGATGAATATCCTAACTCATACAATAGTAATATGCGTAATATTGGAATCCAAAATAGCCTTGAAACTGTCAAGCATATTAGCGATCATTTAGAAAAAATGATTGCCCTCAACGGTTCTTATGGAAAAAGCTTTGAAAGCTCTATTACCAAAAATGAAATTTTAATGACTCAGGTGCAAAGCTTAAGAGGAGAAAATATTGGTGCAGACATTGCTGAGGCTTATAATAAATTTTCAAACCTTAGCACAAATTATGATGCTGTGTTAAATTCATCAGGAAAGATTCACAAAATGTCTATCCTTGATTATGTTTAAAAAAATATTAAAATCACAAAAATAGTGTGATATAATCGCTTAAATATATCTTAAAAACAAGGAAGAACAATGAGAATTTTGATCATCGAAGATGAGCCAACACTCCACAGAACACTGAGCGAAATCCTGAATGAATTTGGATATCAAACTGATGTTGCTGAGAGTATTAAAGATGGCGAATACTTCTCTGGAATTAGAAACTATGATTTGGTTATTATGAATTATATATTACCTGATGGTGAAGCTGCAGAGCTTATTCCAACTATCAAAGATGCAATGCCAAAAACTCCTATCATCGTTCTTTCATCTAAGCGTGTCAAAGAATATGAAATTACTGCTTTGAAAAAGGGAGCTGATGACTTTATTGTAAAACCCATTGATTTTGATATTCTTTTGGCAAGAATCGAAGCTCATCTAAGATTTTGGGGGAATACTGCTATTGAGATTGGTGATCTCTCTATCAACCCAACAGAAGAGCGTGTAACCTTCAAAAACAAAAGCCTAGAAGTAAAAGGAAAGCCTTTTGAAGTTCTCACTCACCTTGCTCGTCATCGAGACCAAATCGTTTCAAAAGAGCAACTTCTAGATGCAATTTGGGTAGAGCCAGAGCTTGTAACACCAAATGTTATCGAAGTAGCAATCAATCAAATCCGACAAAAAATTGACAAGCCTCTAGGAATTACAACAATTGAAACGGTAAGAAGAAGAGGCTATCGCTTCTGCTATCCAAAGAAAAAATAATCTTTTAATCTTTTCTCTAGCAAGATCTTTTCTTGCTAGTTTTCAAACTCCACAATAACCATTCCCATAAAAGTTTTGCCTCTATATACTTCAACGCGATATTGCTTTTGAGCTGTATCAATGGAGTATTTTTTGATAAGTGATGAATATTTGACATTCATATTGGCTTCATTGGGATAGTTTTTGTTATTGGGGGAGAAACCAATGATATTCACACGCAAATCCGAATCTAGGGGTAAGATTACCTTAAAATTATCTCTAACCCTTACAATTTCTCCCATTGAGACTTTTTGTTTTTTTCCATCAATCTCAAACTCTAAATCAATTTTCTCACGAGCAAAATTTAGATAAAGTGGAGAAAATTGAGTGATCAATCGATTGCCATATTTGAGCAATACCCCTCCATTTTTTTTTATCATCCCAACGATGAAATGATTGGATTTGACAGGTATTAAATCAAGATTGGGGAGTGGAAAATGAGAGATCTTTTTTCTCAACCCAATCATAGGTAAAGCAATCAATGGAGTGATTTCTACTTTTGCCCCCTTATCATCAATGAGTTGCTGAATTGTCTTTGGATTTAGATCAAATCTTCGATCAAATTTTACGCCTATTCCTGTAAGCATCCCCTCAATTGCGAGTAGATGGTAATAAACCCTCTCATTTAGAGGGAGATTCTTACTCGCCTCATTTGCCATAGCACCCTTTTTGTTACGCACGGCAAAATAAGTCAAGCTTTTTTCCATTTCTTTATCTTCTTTTGCTGTATGGGTATTTCTCACTCGATAAAGATGTAGATCCTTAAGGGCATTATCATTGACATACTTGACAATGTTTTTTGAATAAGTGAGCAAATCTCCATATTTTGCGCCCTCAAGTTTTTCTTGATCGATAATTGAGCAATTTCCCCAGCGATTGGGATTTAAGACATTGGATATAAACTCTTCTCTATAAAACCCACTTCCATCATGAAGATGAAAAACAAAATCAATCCTATCATCCAAAATAATATCTTTCAATCTCGCGATAATTGGATATTCAGGATCACTTGATTTTAGTGTTTTAAACTTTCGATTCATATCACCATAGATTCCGCGATGATTTTGCAAAATGCTATGTGCATTGAGATTGGGAATAACCCACACTTCGCCCTTATCAATGGTGTAATATTGCAAAAACAAATTGAGTGCATTAAATCCCCCTGGCTCATCTCCTTGGATTCCACCTATTAGAAGAACATGCGGAGAGGTTTTGGATTTTGAGGGCATTTTGACAAGATTAAAATCCAAAGTCTTAGCATCTATAAATGCCCATATACAAATAAAAAGCGTTAAAACTCTCAAAGAAAATCCTAGCAGTAAAATGTTTTTCAAATATTATCAACAAAACATTGATAAAAAATGCAAACAAGAAAGAGGAATAAAAAATGCTTATCTTTGCCTATGATCTTAAAATAAAGGTTCAAATATGAGCAATGCACTCTCTATTTTTGAAAAACATCTTGGTGGAGCAGATATTCTTGAGGGATATCTTGCAAAAAATATCAAGGATATCAATCAAGCAATTGGTAGCCTACAAACAATAGATAGCACACTCAAAAAGGCAATTTCTGCATTAGAAAAACAAGAGGAGATTCATACAATTTCTTGTGTTTTTATGGGAGAGAATCTTATGGGAAAAGAAATTATCCTGCTTCTTTTTGGAGAAAGTAAGAATTTTTTCATAGAAGACTTAGCAATCCTCTCTGCTCAAAAAACTTCTCAAGAGCTTCTTGAGCTACTCCATAAAAAGCGTGAAGAAATTTCAAATATTCTTGATTGGGTTATGGAGAGAATGGAAGAATCCCCCACACAAAGCTCTTTTTCACCATCATTTGCCTCATCACAGCTTTCAAAAATCCTCTAAAGGTTGGCCTTGGGGGTTGAGGGTTTTTTGTTAGAATTAAAAAAATCAAACAATAAGGCAAAAAATTGAAAATCTTAAATCTTATATTTTTGTGTTTGAGTCTTTTATCTGCCTCAGATATTACTCTTAAATTTATTCAAGAAAAACCAAAAGGAATTGCAAGGGATTTTTATATCTGGAGATTCTTACAAGATCCCAAAACCACTCTTCAAGAGGCAATTGTTGCCTATGATTTAGTCTATAAAAAAAATCCAAAGATAGAAAAACTTGTTGCACAAAAGGGATACATTCACGAACTGCCCAAAGAAGTGGCTTGCAAACAGATGAGTTTTGAAAAGTTAAAAAACACAGATGGGCAATGTCTTGCATTTGGACTCAAGCTCTCCAATATTCCTTCGCTACCGCTTGAGCAATCTCAAGAGATCATTGCAAAGCTTGAAAATGCCGACCCAATTATTGCTCAAGAGGCAAGATTGCTTACGCTCAAAAATCCCCTCCCCTCTATTTTGGCAACACAAAATGCAAAAATCTTCTCTGAAATTTTTTATGGATTAAACCTTGCCCAACGCCAAGCAATTTTTAATCAAAACATACCAAGTGTCCAATTAGCATCGCTTGCAAATCAAAATGATTCAAACTTTAACAAAATGCTTCAATATGTTCTGCTTTCTGATCAATTTGATAAATTTAAAAATAGTATTTTGCAAGCTCCTATTCAAAAAGCAGAAGATAAGATTTTGCTTCTGATTGGGATTTTACTTGCACAAAAAAATCAACCCCAAAAAGCACAAGAATATTTTTCTTTGATTCTTAAAAATTCCAAAAATCAACTCTTTATCGATAAGGCACTGTTTTGGCAATATCTTGTAAGTAAGGATGAGAGTTATCTCAAATCCTTGGCACAAAGCCCTCTTGTGGATCTCTACTCAATTTTTGCAAACCAAACACTCAAAACCAAACCTCAATACCTCATCATCTCAAAACTTGATGCACTCAAAGATGCTCCGCCCCCTTTTGATATTACCAATCCATTTGAGTGGCAAATATTAAGAGATACTTTGATTAAAATCCCAACTGGCGAGGAGCTAAAACCTATTTTGGATGAAAAACTTGCTCATCTGCAAAGCTCTCCGCACTATGCTTATATGCTTAATCGAATCAAAAAACACAAAGGTAATTATTTCCTTATGCCCTATGACTCTACTCTAACTTGGAAAGATAATCATCAAAAAGCCCTTACCTATGCAATTGCCAAACAAGAAAGCAATCTTCTACCAGCACTTGTTTCTAGCTCTTATGCTTTAGGAATGATGCAAATTATGCCTTTCAATCTTAAGCCTTTTGCCAAAGCAATGGGAAAAAAAGATGCAAGTTTGGATGATTTATTTCAACCAAGCAACGCACTTGAGTATGGGCGTTTCTATCTTGCTGAATTAGAGGATGAATTTAAACATCCTCTTTTTGTAGCCTATGCTTACAATGGGGGGCCAGGATTTTGGAGAAGAACTTTGGCCAAAAAGACACTTTTTATTAAAAATAGAAAATATGAGCCTTGGCTTAGTCTTGAACTGATTCCTTATGAAGAAAGCAAAAACTATGGACAAATCGTCCTTGCAAACTATATAATCTATCAACAAATTTTAGGAAAAGAAGTTAATGTGCAATCCTTTCTTAAAGAAACATTGGTGAATTAAGGAGTCAATATGATAAAAAAATGTTTATTTCCAGCTGCTGGGTATGGGACACGATTTTTGCCTGCCACAAAAGCAATGCCAAAAGAAATGCTCCCCATCGTAGATAAGCCTCTTATTCAGTATGGCGTCGAAGAAGCCAAAGAGGCTGGATGCAATACGATTGCGATTGTAACAGGGAGAAACAAAAGAAGTATTGAAGATCATTTTGATATTAGTTATGAACTTGAGCAAGAAATCAAAGGAACAGATAAAGAAAACTATCTAAAAAGCATTAGAGAAATTATGCAAGCTTGCACCTTTTCTTATACTCGTCAAAATGAAATGAAGGGCTTAGGACACGCGATACTCACTGGCGAAACTCTCATAGGCAAAGAGCCCTTTGGAGTGATTTTGGCTGATGACTTGTGTGATAATGCAGGAGAAGGTGTCTTAGCACAAATGGTTAAACTCTATGAGAAATATCACTGTGCAATTGTAGCAATTGAAGAAGTTGAGATGAGTGCTGTTGATAAATACGGTGTCATTGATGGGGAGGAGATAGAAAATGGAATTTACAGGGTGCATTCTATGGTTGAAAAACCTTCTGCAAGTGAAGCACCAAGCAACCTAGCCATTATTGGTCGCTATATTCTTATCCCTGAGATTTTTGAGATTCTCAAAGTTACCCCTCCAGGAAAAAAGGGAGAAATCCAAATCACAGATGCACTCCAAACCTTAGCCAAAGAAGGCAAGGTCATCGCCTATAAATTCCAAGGCAAACGCTATGATTGCGGAAGTGTAGAGGGATTTGTAGAGGCCACAAACATCTTCTATCAAAAAAGTCAAAATGCAAACTAGCTATATTTTCTTTTTCTATGGTTTTGCTTTTACACTTCTATTGCCTATCCTTATATTAGGCTACATCATTACACCTACAAAAAAAATAAAAGTCAAGGCCAAAACTCCCCAACCAAAGGATGTTCTCTCCTTGCTTCAAAAAAATGAAAAAGATGCGAGAAAGGCTATTGAAATCTTTGAGCAATACTACATCAAGGCTCAGAGTTGCGAAAAAAATGTTTGGCTTGATTTGTTAGATAAAATCGCACTTTGCAAATGGTTTGAAACCACAGAGGTTGTTCAAATTCAACAAAGAGTCATTCAAGCCAACCCCTCACTTCAAAAAGAAATTGAAACTCATATCAGCAACTCCTTAAAGAACAAAAAATGAGAGAGATTATCTATATTGATGGAATGACTTGTACAGCCTGCTCAGGTGGGATTGAGAGGGCTTTGAAGAAAAAACCCTATATCCAAGAAATCCAAGTGGATTTGCTCAACAAAATGGCAATCCTTGAGTTTGATGAAACACAAAGTAGTCTAGAGGAGATTTTTGCCCTAATTCGAAAACTCGGATACAAACCCAAAAAACAAGGAGTGATTGAAAAACTTGATAGCACTTTTCTCACTCCCAAAAAACGCATTGTCCTTGCATTGTTTTTTACTCTTTTTACTCTCTATCTCTCTATGCTTCCTATGATTTCTTTAAATCTCTATGAAGTACTCACGCCAATTTCACCCTTTTATAATGCCCTTGCTCAAATGTTTTTTACCCTTGTGGTGATGCATATGGGGCGAAATTTTTATCTCAAAGGCATTTCTTCACTACTCTCACTCCATCCAACTATGGATACACTTGTAATGCTTGGGAGTGGAAGTGCATTCATCTTCAGTCTTTTTCAGATTCCCTCCCTTCCAAAAACTCTTGAAGATGCTCAAAATACTCTCCTTTTGTGCCACTCAAGTCAAGGGGTGTATTTTGAGAGTGTATGTGTGATTTTGCTTTTTATTCTTATTGGAAAAACCATCGAGGAAAAAGCCAAAAACAATACTCAAAATTCTCTAAAAACTCTTGCTTCTCTCAAAGATGCCTATGTTACAAAGCTCCTAGATCATCAAGAGCAAAGAGTAGCAATCACAGAAGTGCAAAGTGGAGATGTCCTCAAAATCACTCCTCAAGAGAGTATTCCGGTAGATGGGTTTATTATCCAAGGCTATGCAAATCTTGATTGCTCAAGCCTCAATGGAGAGAGTATGCCTATTAGCAAGAAAGAAGGAGATCTTATCTACTCAGGTTCTCTCAATCTCAACACGACCTTTCTAATGAGGGCTAACAAAAATGCTCAAAACTCTACATATTGGCAGATTCTCAACCTTGTGCAAAACGCTCTCATCTCCAAAGCCCCTATTGCAAAAATTGCCGATAAAATCTCTGCATATTTTGTGCCTTTTGTGATTGTTTTGGCCTTGTATTGTGGGATTACTTGGTTTTTTATCAGCAAAGATCTCAATGTCGCTTTGCAAACTTTTTGCAATGTACTTTTGATCTCTTGTCCTTGTGCATTGGGACTTGCTACGCCTCTGGCACTCAATATTGCTACAAAACTTGCAAGTGCTAGAGGAATCTTTTTCAAAGACGCACAGATTTTAGAACTCATTGGAAAAACCTCTTTGATTTTCTTTGATAAAACAGGCACACTCACCCAAAAGCAACTCACAATCAAAGAAATCCTTAGCTTCTCTACCCTTACTCCAGAACAATTGCTCCAAATCTGCTCCTCTCTTGAGTCCCAATCTCAGCACATAATCGCTCAAAGCATCCTTCAAGCCTCGCAAGAACAAAACATTGCCCCCCTTCAAACTCAAGAGATTAGTATCCATGAGGGATTGGGGATTAGTGGAAAAATCAATGGGATAGATTACAAAATCGGAAGTGCCAAGAACTTCTCCCCCTCCCCCTCATGCTCTAAGAGTGGGATTGAGATTTTTATAGGCAAATGCAGTGAAAATGGAGATGAGATCTTAGGATGTATTTTGCTAGAAGAGAGTTTAAGAGAAGAGGCAAAAAAGAGTATTGAAGAGTTAAAAACTCTAGGCATCACTCCTACAATCCTCAGTGGAGATCGTGCTCAAAATGTAGAAAAAATCGCAAACTCTCTTGAGATCGATTTTATTGCTGATGCACTCCCTCAAGAGAAACTTGAAGCACTTAAGCAAGACAAAGAAAAAATCACAATGATGGTAGGTGATGGGATCAATGATATGCTTGCTTTGAGCAATGCTAGTATCAGTGTTAGTATGGGTGAGGGTAGCAAAGGAGCGATTGCAACCTCAAATCTCATCATCTTCAACAACAATCTAGACAACATCCCCTACGCCATCAAACTCTCCAATGCTACACTCAAAAACATCAAGCAAAATCTCTTTTGGGCATTTGGTTATAATGCCTGTATGATTCCCATTGCTTGTGGGATCTTGAGTGCATGGGGGATTACCCTCACACCAATCTTAGCTTCTAGCGCAATGACTCTAAGTAGTCTAAGCGTGGTGTTTAATGCTCAAAGACTAAAAAAATTTAAAGGATAAATATGGAAAAACTGAATCTAAAAATTTCTCAAATGAATTGCTCTCACTGCGTAAATAAAATCACAACTTTTCTCAAAGAAGTCAGAGGCGTACAAGAGATAGAATGCCACTTAGATAGCAAAGAAGTTACAATCACCTTCGCATCTCCTGCTACAAAAGAACAAATCATTGAGGCGATTGAAGATTGCGGATTTGAAGTTGAGTAAGCCATTTTTTTCTATTATTTTTCCTGTTTATAATCGAGAAGCCTATCTTAAGGAAGCTTTGGATTCTATCCTTGATCAAAGCTTTCAAGATTTTGAACTCATTGTTATTGATGATGGATCAGAAGATAGGAGTATGGAAATTTTAGATCAATACTCCACCTTGTTTCCAAACTTCTCTCTCATCACCCAAAATCATCTTGGAGTGAGCGAAGCAAGAAATGCTGGTCTTAAAAGAGCTAGAGGTAAGTATATTTGCTTTGTAGATTCTGATGATTTAATTCCTTCTGCTTATTTGCAAGATTTTTATTCTCTCATCTTGCAAACCCAAGCCAATATACTCAAAAACACTTCAATGATAAAATTTCGCTCTCAAACTCCCCCAACCATTCCTCAAACTCAAATCAAAAATATCAAAGAATTTATCCCCCAAACCCATAACATCAAACTAGGAGGAACAATTTGGAGCTATTGCATCAAAAGAAATTTTCTCCTAAATCTCCCTCTCTTTTTCCTTCCAAATAGAATCATGGAAGATGAGGCTTTTATCTTTATGCTTTTACCCCTATGTGAAAAGATTATTATTTTTGAAGGTTCACCCTATCTCTATCGCCAACATTCTCAATCTATTGTTGCAAATGCAAAAGTCGCTTTTGATCGTATTGAGAATTTCAAAAATATTATTGAGTGGTATAGAGAGAAAAATCTTATCCACCACTTCCCTATCCCCTTTTATATCCTCTATGATGTAAGTATCAACAATCCTCACTACAAAGAATATCTTCAAAAATCTCAAAGCACTCTTCAATCTCTTGATCTAAAAGAGTTTTTACACCAAGATAAACTTGCTCATGCTCTTGCTCACTTAGATATCAAAGACTTTATCAAAGAACATCAAAAATCCAGAGGCAAACTCAAATATTATCTTAGACGCTTATTTGGACTGCTCCAATCCATTTTCACACCAAGTCTTTTGCTTTACAATGCTTTCAAGATAAATTTTGTGATTTTCCTCTAGCATATTGCGAGTATTTTCCTGATGGTAGAGATGGTAGGCAAGGGCTGAGAATTTTATCTTTCTCATCACTCCATTGGCATTAAGAAACCTCACAACAAACTCACTATCCTCTCTCCCCCAACCAACAAAATCTTGATTAAAACCATTGATCTTTTGGGCATCTTCTTTGTAAAAGGCCATATTACACCCTCGCACTGGCAAAAATCTATCCTGAGAGATTGCATTCTTTTTGATAGCAGAGAGAGAGAAGATAAGATTGGAGAGGAAGGGGATTCTTGTATTTTTAAAAGTTTTTTTACCAAAAGCAGTTTGCAAAGAGCGTGTATGAAGAATCTTATTTGTTTGGGTTTCATTGAGCAAAACTCTTCCCCCTTGATTAAAGCTTCCTTTTTTTGCAAATCTTAAATGATCCTTGATAAAACTTGATGAGAGGATCATATCTCCATCCACGATAATAATATATTCCCCCTTGGCATTTAAAATCGCCTGATTTCTTGAGCGTGCAAGACGATAGCCTTCATCTTCTTGCCAAATATGTCTTAAGGGAATGGAGAATTTATCTCTATACTTCTCAATCAACTCTTTTGTATCTTCTCTACTTCCATCATCAGCAATCAATACTTCTGCGGGCATCACTTCTTGATTGAGAATAGAATCAAGCACCAAAGCCAAACGCTCTTTTTGGTTATAAGTTGTAACAATCAGACTTACGCTAGGAGTTTTAAGCGAATTTTCATAAAGTTTCATATATTTAAAAAACGCTCCCAAAGCATTACAAATACTAATCACAAAGCCTTTGTATCCATACAAAAAGCCATTTTTAAAAAAATAATTACGCAAAAACACCCACAATCCTCGCATAGAAGCTCCAATGGGAGAAGAGGAACGATGGGTGTTTTGCTCTGCCCAAAGACTTGAGTAGCGTTGCATCTTATCAAGTAGGTGGGAAATATCTTCAAAAGAATAATGCTTAATCGCCCCATTTAGTCGTTTTTCTTTGAAGTTTTTTGGGATTTTTAACCCCTCATGCACCAACGCATCATCAAAGCGAATTTCTTTTTTGTTAAAAATCCTCTTGACCCAATCAGGATGCCATCCACACCCTCTAATCCATTCCCCTTGATAGAAGTTTTTTCTCAAAAATGAGCAATACTCTCCTTCTTGAAGCTGTATTGAAGCAATTTCTTCAATCAGTTCACTCTCAAGCACTTCATCACTATCAAGTGAGAGAATCCAATCATTCTTTGCATAAGAAATTGCAAGATTTTTTAATGCTCCAAATCCAATAAACTCACTTTGATAAATTTTGACATTACCAAACTGTTTTGCAATCTCCACGGTCTTATCACTACTTTTGTTATCAAGCAAAATCACTTCATTAAATCGCTCAACGCTCTTTAGACACTCATAGAGCGTTTTTTGGGCATTTTTGGCAAGAATGGTAACAGAGATTTTAGATAGCACACTCTCTCTCCTGCAAGATTAGTTTGTAGAATAGACAAACACTTAAGATAATCAAAGGCACGCTGACATTAGACTCCCAAACATCTCCAGTGAAAGAATTGGGAAATAAATAATAAAACCCTATCATCAAAGCACTCAGAGCAAAGGCGAAAATATGAGATTGCTTGGCTTTGAGATAGCGATAAAAGAGCTTAAAATAAGCAAACCATACAAATAAAAGTGCCAAAACTCCCACAACTCCCCTCTTGGCAGCAGCATTTAGGATTTGGCTGTGCTTGTTTCCTACTGCTTCATTTCTTGCATCCCTATCCTTTGCATCTCTTGGAATTTGACTTCCACTTCTCTCCCTAATTTCTCTAAGATTTTGAGAAATCTCATAGGTGCTAAGTCCAAAAAATGGAGCCATCTGAAACATCACCACAGCTTCTTTCCACATCTCAAACCTTGCTCCTAGGCTTGTTCCAATATTTCCTTGATCATAATATTCTATATCACTCACTGCAGATTGCACTCTTAGAGAATCTTTGATCCCTCCAGTGAAAATAAAAATAAATACAAATGCCAAAACACAAAACAAGCTTGCAATCAAAGAAGATTTGAAAAATTTTTTTTGATAAAACCATACAAGAAACAAAAAAGCAATAAGACTTAAAACTATCCCCAAAGATGCTCCTCTAGTCCCAGTTGCAAGCATTGCAAAAGATGAAGCAAAAATAGAGAGAGCAAAAAGAGGCCTCTCTCTTGTATTTGCAAAAAAAGTAAAAATAATCATTGAGAGAAGAGCAAGGATGGAACTCTCATCTGCAAACTCTGCAATCCCACTTAGACCATCAACGCGACCACAACCTAAGACATATCTCTCATAACCTGCAAAGATTCCACAAATCACTCCCCCCAAAGCAATAGAATAAAAAACATTTTTTTTTTGCAAAACAAACTTCAGCTTTAAAAACAAAACAAAAATCAAAGCCCCCAGCAAATACTTACTTGGCAAATCAATATCTAGCAAAGAAGGCATACTGGGATTTCTAATACTTTTTAACTCATAACCATGCCCGATAAGAAAAGAAAGTAAAGCACTCACAAAAAAAAGAAGAAGTGAGAGAGCAAAAAGTTTTTCATCTCTTTGAAGGATATTTTTTGGCTCCTTTTTTAAAGCAAAAAAACCAAAAAGCAAAATCAAACAACACAATATCATCGAAGTAAAACTAGCCTGACGCCAAAATGCACCACAATAAAGAACACTCAAAGCAAGGCTTATGGCTAATCCCAAAAAATCTTTCTTTTCAATGTGTGTATTCATATATTTTCCTCCACAAAAATTCAACACTTGAGCATAACTCTCGTGTTATGATAAAAAAGGGCGAGGGTTTTTGATTGCGTCCGCTTCCGCCAATGCAAGATCCCCTAGATTCTTCTCTAATGATCTGGGGATTTGAGATGAGATTGGGCAAAGTGTGCAAATAACTTTTATCTAAGAAATTATCTACTGGACAAAACCAAACCTTACTTTTTGAAATAAGTTTTTTAGCCCCCAATGGTGTGAGATAATAGCCTTGAGTTCCACAAATATTGTCATAGGTTAGATTTAGATTTGCATCAAAGGGTTTGCTTGGTTTTTGAAAAAAACTCATCAAACGCACAAAACTCACATTTTCTTTTGTAGAAATCTTTTGAATCTGGTTTAAAAACCCATCCAAAAATACAACATCATCTTCCAAAACCAAAATTGCTCTATTGTCTTGTACGCATTTTTGCCACAAAGAATAATGAGAAGCAAAACATGCCTTTTCCCCATCACTTAGCTTTTTCCCACGATAAAGTTTTGTGAGCCAATCCCAATCCCAATAGTTTTTGTATTGCAAAAATCGCTCACTTCCAAAATCAATCGCGTCATAAAAATGAAATTTTATATCCCCTTGTTGCCCCAATCTTGCAATCTCTTGCTCCATCCTCTCTTTTCGATCTTTTGCACTTTTAAGATTGATAACATAGGCCTCAAGCATGACTTAAAACCCCATTCTCAATCTTCAAAATCTGATCTGCTAGCTCAATCGTGCTTGGGCGATGAGCGATGAGGATGATGATTTTATCTTTGCGTATAAAATTGATTGTATGCTTGATTGCCTCTTCGGTTTTTTCATCCAATGCACTTGTAGCTTCATCTAGGACAAGTACCTGAGCGTCTTTATAAAGGGCTCTTGCAATAGCAATTCTTTGACGCTGACCTCCACTTAGATTTGTCCCAAACTCATCAAGCTTTGTTTCTATCCCCTCAGGCAAGCTCTCTACAAACTCCCACGCCATTGCTTGTTTGAGTGCCCACACTACTCTCTCTTCATCTATATCATGTCCATAAGCAACATTCCTAGCAATACTATCATTGAGGATAAAAATTCGCTGATTAACAACAGAAATCTTAGATCTTAGACTTTTAATTTGGAAATCTTGGATGGGAGTTTGATTGATTGTAATTTTTCCAGAACTTACATCATAGAGTCTAAGAAGAAGAGAGATCAATGTGCTTTTCCCACTCCCACTTTTACCCACAATGGCAGTAATGCTATTCTTTTGGAATCTGCATGTAATATGATGCAAAACCTCTTCCTCATCATACTTAAACCCTACATCAAAAACCCCGATTTCCTCAATTGCACCCTGCACATCCTTCTCTCCATCAACAATGCAGGATTTTTGTTCAAAAATCTCCAAAATTCTCTTATTTGCCACAATGGCTGTTTGCATTCTTACTACGCAGTTGAGCAAACGCTTAATAGGGGTATAAGCCATAAAAAGTGCAGTATTAAAAGAAAAAAATTCCCCCACAGTCAAAGTGCCATCAATCACACTCTTTCCACCAACATACAAAACAGCCCCTATTGCCAATGCTCCCAAAATCTCCATCACGGGATTATCCAGTGTGCCAACAAGAGTGTTTTTCATATTGATTTTAAAAAATTCTTGATTTTCATTTTTGAATTTTTGAGATTCAAGCTCTTCTGCACTATTAACTTTGATCATTTCTACATTGTTAAAAATCTCATTGAGATTAGAAGTAATGTCTGCATTTTTCTCTTGTGCCTTTTTGGAAACTTTTTTAAGTCGTCGCACAATTGCAGAGATTGGCAAAATCGATAATGGCAAAATCACAAGTCCTAGCAAGGCAAGTTTGGGGCTTTGATAAATTACCACAGCAATCAGTGCAATGGCTGTTACCCCCTCACGCACAAATTCTGCAAAGATTGAAGAAACTGCAGATCGGATAAGTCCGATATCATTAGTAATCCTTGCAATCAACTCTCCATTGCGATTTTTATTGAAAAAACTCAAATCTAAAGTTAGCATATGATAGAGCATCTTGTCTCGTATCTGTCTGACAATATCCTCTCCAATATAGCTCATCAAATACCCTTGAGCATAAGAGCCAATTGCCTTACCAATGTAAGCTAACATAAGCAAAAAGGGGATTAGGGCAAGCTTTGCAGTGTCTTTATTGACAAAAACTTCATCAAGCATTGGCTTGACTAAATAAGTTACTCCAGCGGTGCAAAGTGCTGCAAACACTCCTGCAATAATCGCTAGAGAAAAAAGAGGGTAATGCCCCTTGATATAAGGCATAAAATTTCTAAAGAATTCTTTCATTTACATTTTTTTCTTGGCTTGGATTCCTAGAAGACTTAATGCACTCTCTAGGGCAATAGATACACCAAGTAAAATCTTTAGCTTTTGCTCTTCTTTTGGTTCTCCTAAAATCTTTTGAGCATTGTAGAAAGTATGCAAGGCACTTGCTAGAGATTTGAGATAATCGCATACTTTAAGCGGTGAGCGTTCTATAAAAGCACTGCTCAAAACCTGAGGAAGTTGGCTTGAGAGAAAGACCAGCCCCTCCTCTTCTGCACTTAATCCCTCTATCTTTGCACTCTTAATTTCCTCAATTGTTTTTTGACTTTTTTCAATCAAAGTGCAAATCCTAGCATTAGCATAATTAATGTAAAAAATAGGGTTTGAACTATCTTCTTTGCTTAAATCATTGACATCAAACTCTAAACTTGTATCTGCTTTCTTGGATAAAAAGACAAATCTCAATGCATCAGATCCAATATCCTCTACCACATCTTGCATCAGGATAAAATTTCCCGCTCTTTTGCTCATCTTATAGGGCGAACCATTTTTAAGGAGTTTGACCATTTGAGAGAGAAGGATCTCAAGTTTCTTGCTATCAAATCCCAAAAATTCAATTGAGGCTTTAACTCGTGCAATATAGCCATGATGATCGGCTCCCCAAATATTGATATAGTGATCATACCCCCTCTTAAATTTATCCTCATGATAGATAATATCTCCTGCTAGATAAGTTGGCTCTCCACTCTCTCTCACCACAACCCTATCTTTTTCATCTCCATATTCACTAGATCTAAGCCACATTTTCCCCTCGCCCTCATAGATTCCCCCATTCTCTTGTAGCCTATTTAGCACACTATCCCAACGAGAATACAAAGACTTTTCACTTACAAAATGATCAAATTTGATTCCCACGCTTGCAAGATTGTTTTTGATTTTTTCAAGCATTAAATCTTTTCCAAATTCTGAAAGCATAGGAATACTCTCTTCACTCTCAAAGATTTCTTTGCCAAACTTCTGACTTGCGAGTTTTGCAAGCTCGATAATATAATCACCTCGATAATATTGCTCAGGGTATACCACTTCTTGATTTAAAACACTCTCTCTCCCTGCCAAAAGAATCGATAGCCCTAGCATTGAGATTTGAGCTCCTGCATCATTGATGTAGTATTCACTCTCTATTTCATAGCCTAGGAAATTTCCGATTCGATAGAGAGCATCGCCATAGACCGCTCCTCTTGCATGTCCGATATGCAAAGGACCAGTGGGATTGGCACTGACATACTCTAGAAGAATTTTTTCTCCATTTTTTTCTTGCGGTTTAAACCCATTGCAAAGCAAGTCTTCCAAAGCCTGCAAAAAAACTTCTTGTCTTAATGTCAAATTGATATATCCATTAAGAGTATTCACTTCTGAGAAAAGCTCAATTGCTCTAAGCTTTTCTGCGATTTCTTCGCTCAAAATCTTTGGGTTTTTTCTCTCTGCTTTTGCCAAAACAAAAGCCACAGGAGTTGCAAAGTGTCCAAATTCTTTGTTCTTTGGACGCTCTAGCACAACATCACAGCCCAAAACCTCATCAAGTCGTGCTTTGATCTTGGAGTAAAGCATTAGGCTTGTTTTTCCTCTTCTTTAGCCTGTGTTGCTTGCACATTTGTTTTGCCTTCTACATTTTTTGGCGCAACTTCTTCCTCGTCTTCCTTCATAGCTTTTTTGAAGTTTTTGATCCCACTTCCCATACCTTTTGCAAGCTCTGGAATCTTTTTTCCACCAAAAAGTAGAACAATTACCAAAACAATAATTGCTATTTGCCATCCACTAACACCCATATTTTCTCCTTTTGCTTTGTTGAAAAAATCCTATTATACCTTTTACTCAATCCACTCTTTGAGTATTTTTTGTGTTTTTGCATTTGTTTGCTTGCATTTAAGACTTTGCACGATAGAAAGAATAGAGCGTTTTGCCTCATCTATATCATCATTGATGATCAAATAATCAAACTCATCAATATGTTGCATCTCATTGTATGCATGCATCAAGCGCAACTCAATAATATCTTGCTCATCAGTTTTTCGATTTTTTAATCTCTCTGCAAGAACTTTTTTTGTTGGGGTTGTGATAAAAACTGAAGTTGCCAAAGAATCGTAGTGCTTTTTGATACTATGATGCCCTTGCACATCCACATCAAAAACCACAATCTTCCCCTCACTTAAAGCTTTTTCCACAGGTCGCAATGATGTTCCATAATAGTTCGTATGCACTTGTGCCCACTCCAAAAATTTATTCTCTTCCACATCTTTTAAGAATTCTTCTTGTGTAAGAAAATGATATTCTCTTCCATCCACTTCCCCCTCTCTTGGTTTTCTTGTAGTTGAGGAAATTGAGAAATAAACATTTTCAAAAGCCTGAGAGATTGCTGAACACAATGTGCTTTTTCCACTTCCACTAGGCCCTGATAGGATCAAGATCGCACCCATTAATGCTCCTTTTTGGGAAATGAGATATTGATCGTGAGTTGCATTCCATCTAGTATCTCTCTAATCCCTTCTGGACTTCTAGAAGAAAGAAGAGTTTGAAGCAATTCAAGTTCGCCCCCTACATGGCTTTCTCCACTTCCACTCTTTTGAACCTCATTTAAAAGGTTTTGCACTTTTTGAATCTCTGTCAAATCCAACGCACCCCCTACACTTGGCTCATCCTCATGCTTGTCATCCTTATCAACCAAATCATCATCCAAAATCTTACTCAATTCATCATATTCGTCTTCTTTCTCTTCTTTCTCTTCAATAATTTCACTCACAGGAAAATC
>DXDJ01000002.1 GCA_019115525.1 Candidatus Helicobacter avistercoris
CTTGCACCTCCAGTACCTGCACCACTAGTAGTGGATGAAGTAGAGCCCTCAATAATGATTCGATCTGCTCTTGCTCCATTACTGCCACTATTATTTGCATCAGGGTTAGCATAGACAATGAAATTGATAGACTTAGAGTCTGCTTTTAAGTCGTTGATCTTTAGAGTTTGGAATGTTGTTCTATTGGGAAGCACTCCACTATTTCTAGCTTGTCCTGAGAGATTGAGGATGTTGCCTTCACCTGTGGCTGTGAGGGTGGAGATAGTGTGGGCTACCGTTGCTTGTGATTGCTGTGCTACATTTTGTGCACTCAATGTTGAAGGATCAATAATGCTAAGAGAAGCGTTACTGCCTGTGAAATCAATATTGATTCCTTTGCCACTTGTTGCAGTGCTATTCTTGTCATCAAGCTTTCCAGCAATCGTTCCATTACCACCTGTAATATTGATATTGATTGTTCCTTGATTTGAGCTTCCTACAGATAGATTACTTGTGAGTGTTCCATTTCCTGTGAAGTTGATGTTTGCAGTGCCATCATTTCCATTTCCTGCTGTGAGATTTCCTGAAAGTTTGAGATTTCCATTACCGATTCCAAGATCTAGGGTTTTATTATCAAGACTGATTGCATTTGTGATTGTTGTGCTTCCACCATTGGCGTTGATAGTATTATTATCTGAAGTGAGAGTTAGGGTTGTAATTGTTGTCGTTCCACTATTAGCATTAAACACACTATTTCCTCCACTTCCATTGAAATTAAAGGTTGTAATGTTTGTAGTGCCTCCATTGATAGTAAGTTCATTACCAGCAGTTCCTGAGAAACCAAGAGTTGTAATCGTTGTATCTCCACCATTGAGAGTGAGTTCATTCTTGTTGGTTCCAGAGAATGTGAGGTTACCAATCGTTGTCTTCCCACTCTTAGCATTCAATACATTTCCTGTAGATCCTGAGAGATTGAGGGTTGTGATTTTGTTATCAGTTCCCCCTTGGATGTTGAAAGTGGCGTCACCCCCTAGAGAGATTGTGTTAGTTCCACTACTATCTGTGAGAATGCCATTTAGGACTGTTGCACTTGCACCGCTTTCAAGAGTGATTGTGGTATCACCTTTTTTCTTACTCTCAATTGAATTAAAAGTAACTTTTTTTCCTTGTCTGATAGTGTAGTTTGCTATAGATCGGAATGCACTATCCGGTGCATTATCATTACTTTTTATTGTTGTTTGATAGTTCACTGCTAAAACTTTCCCCACTTTTGCATCTGTTTCAAAATAAAAGTTTGCGCGTGTATGTGAATTTCTTGCATTACTGTCGTTATCTCCCCTCACAACGATAGCGTATTGTCCTTCACTTAAACCATGTGTTTTATCCCAAGAGTTGTCTGAAGGAGAAGTAGGTTTTTTATCTTGCAATGCTCCAGAGATAACAACTTGGCTTTTGTTGCTACTTTTAAATACAAAAGAGTGATTCTTGTAACTATCGCCCGTTCCATTTGCTACAAGGATTCCCCCAGAGATATGTGCATCGCCATTTGATCTCGTTGAATCAAAGGAAAACGCATTTGAAGAGGAGTTGCCCGTAACAGCAATGACACTTCCTTTAATACCCCCATTACCAAAGATAAATGAATTCCCCCTGTCTGGAGTTTTTCCATCCCCAGATCCTTGTTCAATGATGATTAGTCCTTCTAGGTTTGCATTTTTTTCGAAATTGAATTGAGCTTTTTTTGCTACAGTGTTTATGAGGATATTTCCAAGGATACCCTTGCCACCGAACTTTCCGACAAAAGTACTTGTGCTTGTGGCGTTATTGGCGTTATTGCCGTTTGCATTTTGTCCCCATATTTGAAGACTCTCTAAGGATTGACTAGAATTAGAATCATCTTTAAGCATTAGTGCATAATTGTCTCCTGCACTTGAAAAGTTAAAAGTAAGAGTTTTGTTTAAACCGCCTGCAGAATATAAGTCGGCACGCAAAATCGGGATTTTTACCCCAATCCCATTTGTTGAAAATATTCCTTGTGCAACATCGTTTCCGAATTTACCTAATTTAGTGCCATTGCCATACATTCCAATAGTAAGAGATGGTTGATTTTGAGTTGTGTCAGGATTTGTTAGCTTATATAAACCCTCACTGCCTAATGTCCAATTTGTCCCTAGGTTATTTTCGACTGGCTTTCCATTAGCAGAAAAACTCGGCTGATTTGGATCAGCACTAGCAACACTCATCCCCAAAGCCAATGCAAGAGAACTTGCAACGACAGGCTTAAAAATAGAGGGTTTAGGATTTAGATTGTCCCCCCCCCCCTAGTAGAATTGATATTTTTCTTTTTCATATTTTACCTCACTATATGTAATAAGATCGTGTCCTCCGTTATTTGTGTTGCATATCATAGAACAAACACAGAATAGGAAACAGAAATATATCTAAAAACCTTAAAATCTGCAAATCGAAGTTGGAAATAAGAAAAGAAAGAGAGTAAGTGGTGGATCTTGCAGGATTCGAACCTGCGACCAATCGGTTATGAGCCGAGTGCTCTGACCAGCTGAGCTAAAGATCCAAACTTCTTTGAGGAGCGGGTATTATACTTAAGATCAAACCTAAAAGCAAGTAGATTTTCTAAGATTGCAAGCATTACAATAAAAGTCAAAAAGCTTGTCCCTCCATAGCTAAAAAGTGGCAGAGGGAGTCCTACCACAGGGGCAAACCCAACAGTCATTGCGATATTGACGCTCATATAAACAAAGAGAAGTATCCCCACACAGCTTGCTACAACCCTCAAAAAATAATCCTTGAGATTTAAAAGAGTATAAGAGAGGATGTGAAAAATCAAGAGCATATAGATTGAGATAAGGGTGATTCCCCCAATGAAGCCAAATCTCTCCATAAAGTAAGCAAAGATAAAATCACTTGTTGCAATAGGCAAAAACTTTAGCTGAGATTGGGTGGCTTTGTCTTTTTCTTTCCCTCTTAGCCCCCCAGCACCAATAGCAATAATCGACTGGGTTACTTGATGGCTTGGTTTTTCTGAAAGAAAGTCGTGAATCCTCTTTTTTTGATAGTCCCTAATACCGTATTGATAAATAAGAGGAGAAGTAATAGAAAAAACCAAAACCAGCGTAATCCAAATTTTCTTATTCACACCAATAAGAAACAATGCACCAAACCCCATAAACAAAACAGTGAGTGCCGTTCCTAAATCTGGTTGTTGCAAGATGATGAAAAAGGGAACAAGGATAAAAGAAGAAATCCTAAGAAACTCCCTCCAGTCATATCCATCTTTGGGAGGGGGGTTTTGGCGGATGACAAGAGCTAGCATTAGCATAAGGGCAATTTTGAGGGTTTCACTCGGTTGGATTGAAAATGAGGTAAAAGGGATTTCAATCCACCTTTGAGCCCCTAGTTTTTTTGTGCCTATAAATTCCACAAGCACAAGCAAAATCATACAAAGCCAATAAAAAAAGTAAATACTTTTTGAAAGTCTTCTAAAAGGGATAAAAAACACGATATAAGCCACAACAAATGATCCGCCAATATAAACAAACTGCTTATAAATCAGCGAACTGCCAAGCTCATAGATCAAAAATACAGAAATCCCAACGATGGGAAAAATAAGCAAAGGAATCAAAAAATCAAAATGTGCTAAGATTCGGCGATTAGAAAACAAAAACAAATCCTCATATAAAGTTACGCAATGAAAAAGTTTATCATAACTTCTCAACATCTTTTTGGCACTCCAAAGCTCAGGGTCGATCACTTCCTCTCTCTCATTCTCAATGAAAGCAAAAACCAAGTCAATCTAGCTATCAAAAAAGGGCTTGTAAGTATCAATTCCAAGCCTTGCACCAAGAGTGGGGTATTGCTCAAAGAGGGCGATGAAATCATTCTTAAAGAAGCACAAAAAACCCAAATTGCAGAGAGGGAAGAATATCTAGGAGAGATTGAAGTTTTATATGAAGATGAAGATGTATTGGTGCTAAACAAGCCCCCACATTTAGTCGTGCATTCTGCCCCCAGTGTCAAAGAAGCGACTTTGGTGGATTATCTTAAAAGCCGAGGTTTTAAGCTCTCCAATCTTGCAGGAGAAGAACGCTATGGGATCATTCATCGGCTTGATAAGCCCACAAGTGGGGCAATCGCAGTTGCCAAAAGCAATCAAGCTCACATCGCCCTAAGTGAGCAACTCAAGCAAAAAACTATGGGAAGATACTATCTTGCAATCACGGATTTGCCCCTAAGAGAGAAGCTAGAAGTGGAGTGTAATATGGGGCGAAATCCAAACAATCGACTCAAAATGGCAAAGCTTAAAAACGGGCGATATTCCAAAAGCTCTTTTGCTCCATTGCTTGAGGGAGAAAAAGCCTCACTATGTGTTGCCAAGCTTCACACTGGACGCACCCACCAAATCCGACTTCATCTTGAAACTCTCTCACGCCACATCCTGGGAGATGAGCTATATGGCAAAAAGGACACTAGCTCTTTGAGATTGATGTTGCATGCGTATTTAATGTATTTTATTCATCCTATTTCAAAAAAACTAGTATTTATCCAAGCCCCACTTTTTGAAGATATGATAGGATTCTTAAATCAAAATTTCTTAGCGGAGGATATAGATGAGGTTCTCTCTCAAAAGCATATATTGGATTGTTTTGGGGATAATCTTTAGCGGATGTGCTGATTTATTTTTCAACCCCACAACCAACCTTTCTCTAGTCCCACTCAATGAAGTAAGGATTATGCCTGATGTGAGTTCTATCGCGTTTGAGTGGAAACTTAATGAAAAAGACAAAAGTATCAAGGGGTTTGTTATCTATCGCAAAACCAAAGATGAAAAAGAATTTCAAAGAATCGCAATTATTCGAAACTCTTTTGCAACACACTTTGTAGATAAGGGCTTGCAGAGTGAGACGATTTATTATTATCAGTTTGCCACTCTTGGAGCCAACGACACTATTTCTGCACGATCTAAAACCTTTGCAGCAAAAACTTCTTTTATCCAGCCCTTAGAGATGGCTTATGCAAGTAAAGACACGCCTAGAATGATAAAAATCCTTTGGAATCCCCATCCCAACCCAAGCGTAGATAGCTATATTGTAGAGAAAAAAATCAATGGCAAGTGGGAAGAGATTGCCAAAGTGCCAAATCGCTTAAATATTGAGTATTTTGATACAGGATTGGGTGATGGAGTAACTTATGAGTATCGTGTAGCAAGTGTAGATTTCAATGGTATCAAGGGGCGATACTCTCCAGTGGTATCTGCAACGACCAAACGCTCTCCAGAGCCACTAAGCAATATCACTGCCTCAAAAGATGTCCCCAAGCTCATCATCATCAAGTGGAATGCCTCCAAACAAGCTGATGTAACCCACTATCTCATCTATGCTTCACAAAAAGAAAAGGGAGATTATGAGCAAGTTGGAGAGAGTAAAAACACTTATTTTGAGTTCAAAACTCAAGATGATGGATCAAGATGGTTTTTTAAGGTTGTAGCCGTAGATGAATATGGGATTGCAGGTTCTCTTGCTCAAGTTCCTGTAATGGGAGTTTCCCTCACGCCACCCCCAGCTCCAGTGATTAAGGGAGCAAGTGTAGTAGATGGACAGGCTCTTATTGGCTGGGAGCCTCCAAGCACAAGAGTAAGCGAGATTTATGTCTATCGCAAGGAAGGTTCATTTGGCAATCCTTTGAAATTCAAAGTCAAAGCAAATGAAAATAAGTTTGTAGATAAAGAAATGGAGCAAGGCAAGAAATACACTTATTGGGTAGAGTTTGTTGATGTCAATCAAATCCCAAGCCAGCCCTCAGAGACTTTTACACTGATCAAACCTTAAGGAAAAGCAATGCCTCACGCACTCGCATCTGATGTTTCACTTCCCTCTTTTCCTTTTGAAAATGGAGGGTATAGATTTGAATTTATTGTAGAAAATATTGAAAATCCCAGCTATGCTCTCATTTTCACTCGCTATGGGCAATATGAGTTTTTTATCCAAAAGCGTTTTAGAGCAAAACATCAAGACTACATCCTTAAGTGTGAAAAACTTGCACACTCTGTCCCAACAGGGATTTACAAAGGAGCGATTAGAGCTTTAAGCTCTTATTTCCAAGAGCATATCACTCATCACAATCTCCACAACGATTCTCTTCGCCAAGTTCTCCAATCCCCCTACCAAAAAAATGTTTTGGATTTTTTAGATTTTTCTACTCCATTTGAGCTAGAGATAGGGTTTGGCTCAGGGCGACATATCTTACAAAAGGCAAAAAACAACCCAAACAAGCTTTTTGTAGGGATTGAGATACACACCCCATCAATCGAGCAGGTTTTGCGACAAATCGAGCTTTTGGGGTTAAAAAATCTCTATATCCTCAATTTTGATGCAAGAATCTTCTTAGAGCTTATCCCCTCAAATCTTATTGAAGTCATTTATGTGCATTTTCCAGTGCCGTGGGGGAAAAAACCTCACAGAAGAGTATGGAGTGAGAGATTTGTCCAAGAGAGTATGAGGGTGCTAAAGCAGGGAGGGAGTTTGGAGCTAAGAAGTGATGATGAGGATTATTTTGTTTATGCATTTGAAGTGTGTTTGAAAAACCCAGTTGCTCAACTAAAAGTGCGAAAAAATCTTGATGATGAGGTAGTTAGCAAATATGAGCAGAGATGGAGAAAACAAGAGAAAAACATCTACGATCTGCATTTGATCGCACTTGAGCATTCAGCACCCAAAGAGCAGATTCCCTCTTTTTGTTTCCCTCCGGTGCAAAAACTAAAGAGAAGTTTTGATACAATCCCCTCCAAAGTTATCCAAAAAGATTTCTTTCTACATATTGATAGCATTTTTCAACATTTCAATTACTGTGTCTTGAAACTAAGTTTTGGGGATTTTAACCAGCCACAAAGCAAGTTTATTCTTATCAGTGATGAGAGGGTAGGGTATATCAGTGCAGACCCATTACCCACCAAAGCAAGCTATCAAGCACATCAAGAATTATTGAGGCTTTTGCAGATAAAGGAGTGAGAATTGAGTGCGATTATTCAAGCAAAAAAACTTGAGTTGTATTACAAAAAAACCGAGCCTGTCATCAGAGATGCCAATTTCACAATCAACCAAGGAGATTTTGTTTTTGTTGTAGGAGAGAGTGGAAGTGGCAAAAGCACATTGCTCAAATCTCTTTATGGTGCATTAAAAGTGCGAGGAGGGGAGCTGAGCGTGAGTGGAATCAATATGAAAACTCCTAGCAATTCTGACATCCTCAAATTGCGAAAAAGCATCGGGATTGTTTTTCAAGACTACAAGTTGATTGAGGAGTGGAATGTCGAAGACAATGTCAAACTCCCCCTACAAATCAATGAATATTCCAAAGAAATCTGCAACCAACGCACCCAAAAACTTCTAAAGCACACAAATATGGCACACAAAGCTTCCAAATACCCTCTTGAGCTTAGTGGAGGAGAGCAACAAAGGGTGGCAATGGCAAGAGCATTGGTGCATAATCCACGCCTAATCCTAGCAGATGAGCCAACAGGAAATCTTGATGAGTATTCAAGCTCTCTAGTATGGAATCTCCTCAAAGGAGCAAACGAGCAATTGGGGATTACCGTGCTTGTTGTAACACATCAAATCCCCAGTGCTCTTGATATTGTGAGCAAAAAAATCTTCATTGATGCTGGAGTAGTCTATGAGGTTCATTAAACAGCACCTTTCTTTGATCTTCCCTCTTGTTATGTTGCTTTTTAGTCTTGAGAGTGCAATGCTTGTCAATCGAGCGGTTTTAGAGCATGAAAAAAAGCTTTCTCAAGATTATTCTATCGTCATTGCTTCCAAAACCCCTGTAAGCTTTGCAGAGCTTCAAAGCAAGGTGAAAGAAGCCAAAGATATGAGAGAGATTGACCCTCAAGTGGTATTAAAAGACCTAGAGCATACAATCTCAGCAGAAAACCTAGAGTTTCTCAAAAGTCAGCTTCCGCTTTTTTATTCAATCACTCTTTTTATTTTCCCCAACCAAACCGAGCTAAAGAGAATCAATAGTCAATTGCTTTCTATCTCAGGAGTTCAAAAAGCAGAATTGTTTGCAAAAACACATTCAAAAGTCTATCGCCTCCTTCTTTTGCTCAAGAAGAGCATTTTGTTTTTTGGAGGGTTGCTAGGGGTTTTGAGTATTGTTCTTATGGTGAAGCAAGTAGAGATTTGGCATCTACAACACTCTAAGCGTATGGAGATTATGAGCTATCTTGGAGCTCCGAGTTGGACAAAAAACAAGATCTTATTCAAGCTTGCTGTTGTAGATTCTTTTCTCTCCTCTCTCTTTGTGATTGCAGGGATTTTTTATGTGCTTCAGAGCGAGGAGTTTTATACACTCTTCACTTCACTTCAGATTGACAATGTGATTTTCACTCCAGTGAGTGATTTTCTCTCTCTCTTGCTTGTTTCTGTTGTCATTTCCACTCTCTCAGCCATTATCGTGATTGTGCGTCAGAAGGATTATTGAGTTGAAAAAGTTTTGTGTTTTACTTTGTTGTTTTTGCCTTTTGAGTTCTTCAAATATTGACAAGGACATCAAAAAAAATCAAGCCAAAATCGCCAACACAATCAAAGAGCAAGATCGCATCAACAAAAAGATCCAAAAGCTTGGTGATGAGATCACAACCCAAAACACCAAAATCAACACGCTCATAGAACAAATCCAAATCCTAGAAAAAGAGATTGAAGACAATCGCGGAAGATTTTCTGAGCAAGAAAAAGAGCTAAAAGCTACGCAAGAGAAGCACAAAGAGCTTCAAGAAAGAGATGCCACAATCCAAAAGCAAATCACAGCTCTTATCACTCAAGAATTAGCTTTTAAAGTGATTGCAAATAGAGAGCAAATCAGTGGTGCGGAGGATATGCTTCTTGAAGAGCTTTTTAATACCCTAAGCAAAAATGCCCAACTCCAAATCAGCACGCTTGCAGAGGAGAAAAAAATCTTAAGCGAGAGTATTTTGCAATACTCCAAAGAGATCGCACAGCTACAAGGCTTGATCAAAACTCAAATTGACAAACGCAAAGAGCTTGCAGAGGGGATAAAAAAACGCAACAAAATGATTGAAAAGTTTCAAAACGATATTCAAAATTACAACCAAAAACTTTCTCAAATCGCTCAAGAAAGAGAGAGTTTGGATGAAATCCTAGAAAAGCTCAATATTAGAAAAAGAGATATGGAAGAGAGGGAGAGACAAAAGGCTCTAGCACAAGCCGAAGAGAAAAACAAAAAATCTCTCAACGCCCCCCTTGAAGTCAAAAAGGTAGGAAGCTCTTATCGCCAAGTTTCTACCACACAATACAAAGGCAAAAAAACCATCGCTCCACTTGATTCTTATCGCATAGAGCAGAGGTTTGGGACTTATTTTGATCCGGTATATAAGATCAAAGTTTTCAATGAAGCTCTAATCCTCAACCCCACAACCAAAAACGCAAATGTCAAAAATGTTCTAGAGGGCAAAGTCGTGTTTGCCAAAAACACTCCAATGCTCAAAAAAGTCGTCATCATCGAGCATCCCAACCAAATGCACACGATTTATGCTCATCTTGACAAAATTGCTCCAACCGTTCGCCCTGGACTTAGAATCCCCAAGGGATATGTGATTGGAAAAGTGGATGATAAGCTAAATTTTGAGGTTACAATAAAAGATCGACATATCAACCCCCTAGAACTAATCAAAAGATAATTAAAAGTTCTAATTTTTTGTCGATATAGACATACAATTCCTAAAAAGTTTAAGGAGGAACAAATGGTTGAAATGAAAACAAACATATCATCAATGGCTCAAGATCAAATCCTTGATCTAGCAAAACAATATGGCAAAGAAGTTTCTTCAGCTCCTAAGCAAAAGGAGATTCAAACTCAGCTTGATGAGGGCGAAAAGAAAAAACTAAAAGAAGAGCTAGTCGAGCTGACAAAAAAACTCAACAATGAAATGAAAGGCTTAAACACAGATGTCAGTTTTAGCTACAACGATTTGATTGAGGGATTGCTTGTAACAGTCAAAGAAGCAGGTGGAGATAAAGTCATCCGCGAAATCCCCTCCAAAGAAGCCATAGAATTGATGAAAAAAATGAGAGATCTTGTAGGTGTCATCTTTGACAAAAAAGGGTGATTCTCTTTTCTTAAGGTAGGTTATTAGTTATGGCAATGGGAAAACTTAGCTCACTTGGAGTGGGTAGTAATGTTTTGAATTATGATGTTATCGAGAAGCTCAAAAAAGCCGATGAAAAGGCGATGATTGATCCAATCGATAAAAAAATGAAAGACAATATCGAAAAACAAGCCGAGTTAAGTGGAATCATTGGGATGCTCAATGGGATGCGAAATTCTGCTCAAACACTCTCAGATTATTCAACCTATATGGGCAGGAAAGTCAATGTCATCGGCGATGCGATCCGAGCCACAGCAAACGCAGGTGTGCCTATCCAAGACATCAATATCGAAGTCAAACAAATCGCAAAAAATGACATCAATGAAGTGGGGACAAAGTTTGAAGATCGCAGTAGCCCATTTTGTGAAGAAGATACGACTTTGGCATTTTATGTGCGTGGTCAGAACTTCAAAATCCCCATCAAAGGGGGGACAACTCTAGGCGAAGTGGCTCAACTTGTTACAGACAAATCTGGTGGAAATGCCATTGGAGTGGTGATGAAAACCGGAGGGGCAAACCCCTACCAGCTTATGATCAACTCCAAAGAAACTGGGGAAGAGAATAAGATTTATTTTGGTGCGACTTTGCAATCTGATGATATTGCCTCAGGAGCTCAAGAGCTAGGGGATGGGGATTTGGAGATTGTGCTAAAAGATGCCAATGGATTGGATCAATCCGTAATGGTTACAATGCCAAAAACTGATGAAAACTCCAAAAGCAACAACAATGCTCAAGCCATCAAAGAAGCTATCAAAAAAGCCATAGAAGAAAATGCCGAACTCTCTGATCTTTTAGGAAGTGATATCAATGTTGGGATTGGTGTAGGGGGCAAATCCCTAGTAATCAATGATAGAAGAGGTTATCAAGTCCAAGTTTTTGGGAACAAAGCCAAAGAAATCGGATTTAAAAAGACAGAAACTCCTATTGAAAATCTTGTAACCAGCTCCACACCAGTTGAGGGTGGAAAACTCAAAGGAAGTATCAATATAAGTGGAATCCCACTCAATCTTGCAGATTTTACAGAGCGAGGAAATACTGGAGAGCAAAATGCTCAAGCCATAGCACAAGCTATTAACAATGTTGCTGGTGTTTATGCCTATGTCAATGACAAAGGTGGCTTAGTGCTAAACTCTGATAGTGGAGAAATCTATATCAAACCCCAAGATGAGGCAAGTCGTGAAGCACTCAAAAGTCTAGGGTTGCCTGAGGGGACATTTGCAGAATACAGCAAAACCCAAGAGCAAATCTTCAAGCTAAAAAACATCCAAACCGCTCAAGATGCAGAGATCATCTACAATGGCGTTACAATCACACGAAGCAAAAATACAATCAATGACATTGTAGGGGGGGTAAATCTTGAGCTTATTAGCACAACACCTGAGGGAAGTCCTGCAACGGTGAGCATTACAGCAGACAATGATACGATTGTTGAGGACATCAAAAGCTTTGTAGAAAAATACAATGAGCTTATGCCAAAACTTGCAGAAGTTACCAAATATGATCCAGATACACAAACCGCAGGGATTTTCAATGGCGTGAGTTTCATCCGTATGATTCGCTCAACAGTGAACAAAATTTTCTCAATGAGTTCAGGAAGTGGGCTAGAAGTTCAAAGTTTGATTAAATATGGATTGAGTATTGACGATAATAGTAAAATGAGTTTTGATGAGTCAAAACTTCGTAGTGCTTTGAGTGCTAATCCTGACGCAGTCAGAGAGTTCTTTATCGGTGTAGATAAAACAGTTTTAGGCAAAGAAACTCGCGTAGGTGGAGTTTTTAGGGTTTTAAATGAAGATTTGGATTCTTTAGTAAAGGGATCCAACTCCACGCTTCAGCTCTATGAGCAATCCCTCACACGAGATGACAAACGCCTAAGAGAAGATAGAAAACAAACTATGCAAAGACTCAATGCTCGCTATGACAGTATGGCAGAGCGTTTTGCAGCTTATGATAGTCAAATAGCCAAGACCGATAACTCTTTCAAAAGCGTTCAGATGATGATCAATCAAGCCACAAAAGGAAAATAAGAAGGATAAATTATGGTTAGAGGGAATGCTTATAGTCTTTATCAGCAAAATTCAGTCTCTATTGAATCACCTGCAAAGCTTATTGAAATGCTTTATGAGGGGATTTTGAGATTTGCTTCTCAAGCAAAGCGATATATTGAAGCAGAGGATATTGAGAAGAAGATTTACTACATCAATCGCACCACAGATATTTTTAGCGAATTGATCAATTCACTTGATTATGATCGAGGTGGTGAGGTGGCACACTATCTCTCAGGGCTTTACACTCATCAAATCAAGCTTCTAGCTCAAGCCAATATCCGTAATGATGGAGAAAAAATCGATACAGTTATACGCGTTGCAAGAGGTTTGCTAGATGCGTGGAGGGAGATCAATAGCAATGAATTGGCTAGATAGTCTCAAAATCGCCCTTTTGCAAGAGGATTCTCAAAGAGCCTTTGAGCTTAGCTCAAATCTCCCACCAGAGGGGTTTAGAAGCCTAGAAGAAATGCTTATGGCAAGAGAGATGATCGCTCAGACAACAGAACTTCTCAAGAAAGAAAAAGAGCGTGTGAGGATCGCAATGCAACAAATCCGAACAGCTCAGAAATTTCTCCAAGAGTAAGGGCTTTGCGAGTTTTTTTCCTTACTGGATCTGATACAGATGTAGGCAAAACCTACCTAACTTCCCAACTTATCCAACATCTTCAATCCCTAGGGCTTAAAGCCCTAGCTATCAAACCCATTGAAACAGGTGTCAACCCCACAGCACACGATGCAAACATCCATCTCAAAAATGCCCAAAAACTCTTCCCCACGCTCACACTCCAAGACATCACGCTTTATACTTTCCCACTCCCAGCCTCCCCCTTTGTTGCTGATGAGAGGGGAGTGATAGAGTGTGAGAGGATTTTCTCTCATATCTCAAGCTTTGAGGGCAAAGTGGATATCCTCATTGTTGAGGGGGCTGGAGGGTTGTTTGTTCCGATAAAAAAAGATTATTTTATGCTTGATTTTGCACTTGAGCTTCAAGAGAGATTGATGAGTGAAGTGGTGTTTGTCTGCGATGATCGCCTAGGGATGATCAATCGCCTCTTAAGTGGGGTGCATATCTTGCAGAGCAAAAAACTCCTCTATCATCTACTCATCAACATTAGAGAAGAAAAAACCTTTCAAAAGCTCTCTTCTCCATTCTTGCAAGTATGGGGTGAGAGGTATTACACAAGCCATAAGGCAATAGCAGATGAGTTGTTGGGCAAATTTCAGTAAAATCACGCTTTATTTTCACCCCTAAGGATAGCAATGGATTTCCGCTCTCTAGCCCAAACTTACCAAACTCCCTTGTATGTGTATGATTTTGACAAAGTAGAAAAAAACTTTCTAGAGTTCAAAGAGGCTTTTGCAGGTAGAAAATCCCTCATCTGCTACGCACTCAAAGCAAACTCAAACCTCTCGCTTCTCTCCTTTCTTGCTTCCCTTGGAGCTGGAGCGGATTGTGTATCTATCGGAGAGGTAAAAAGAGCTTTGATTGCAGGGATTCCAAAGTATAAAATCATCTTTAGCGGTGTAGGCAAAAGGGATGATGAGATAGAAGAGGCTCTAAGAGAAGATATTTTGTTTCTCAACCTTGAGAGCTATGAAGAAATGCAAAGAGTAGAGAGAATCGCTCAAGAGCTAGGCAAAAAGGCTAGGATCTCAATCCGTGTCAATCCCAACATCGATGCCAAAACCCATCCCTACATCTCCACAGGACTTTATGAAAACAAGTTTGGTGTAGAGCTAGAAGTGGCTAAGCAAATGTATATCTATGTCAAATCCTCCCCTCACCTAGAGGCAGTAGGGGTGCATTTCCACATCGGATCACAGCTTTGTGATCTCTCTCCTATCACTCAAGCAAGTGAGAAAATCGCTGACTTTCTCAAATCCCTCTTAGCCCTAAAGCTAGAGATCAAGTTTTTTGATATTGGTGGAGGGCTTGGGATCTGCTATGAGGATGAAAAGATTATCCCTCTTTATGACTATGCTCAAAGCATCCTCTCCACGCTCAAAGATTGTGAGCCTACAATCATTTGCGAGCCAGGGAGGAGAATCGTAGGGGATAGTGGATATTTGCTAACCAAAGTTATAGGAGAGAAGCGTAATTCTCACAAGCGTTTTGTCATCGTTGATGGTGCAATGAATGATTTGATGCGACCCACACTCTATCACGCTACGCACAAAAGCTTCATAGTTGGCAAAAATGGAGAGGAGAGTGTATGCGATATTGTAGGATCTATTTGTGAGAGTGGAGATTATCTAGCCAAAGACGCTCTACTCCCTCCCACACAAGAGGGGGATCTAGTCGTGTTTGAAAATGCGGGAGCATACGGATACAGTATGTCAAGCAATTACAACAGCCGAACTCGCCCAGCAGAAGTCGCCCTCATCCGTGGCACTCCCAAACTCATCAAAGCACGAGAGAGCCTAGAGAGTCTATGGGCAAATGAATTGGAGCTTTTATGACACTCCAAGAGCTAAGAAGTCAGATTGATGAGGTGGATAACCAAATCATCACACTCTTAGAGCAAAGAGTGCAAATCGCCAAGCAAATCGGAGAGCTAAAAACAAAGCTCAAAGTCGAAGTGTATAACCCCCAAAGAGAAGAGGAGATTCTTAAGCGTTTGCAGTCCATTAGCTCCCTTTCTCCTGCTCAGATAGAAATGATTTATCAAAGCATTTTTACCCTTACAAAAGTTTTACAAGAGGAAAATCAATGATCTTTACCCCCATTGCCCTAGAGCATAAGCCCCTACTAGATCCCTATCTTACCCCCAAAGGTGAGCATCCACTCTCAGACTTTAGCTTCACCAATCTCTTCATCTGGCGTTTTGCTCGAGAGATTAGCTATTGTGTGATTGATGAGTTTTTACTCCTTAAGACTTGCTACCCTAAGAGTGAGCCTTATTTTTTCTATCCCTTTGAGCTAAGTGCAAGAAGTGCAGAAGAGAGAAAAGGGGTGCTAGAGATACTTCTCTCCCACTATCCCAAAGCCACTTTCAAATCCCTCAGCAAAGATCAAGCACAAGAGCTTGAAGAGTTTTTTCCCCAAAGATTCCATATCTCCCCCAATCGTGATCGGTTTGATTATGTGTATTCTATCCCTGAGCTTATTGCTCTAAGTGGGCGAAAGTATCACAAGAAAAAGAATCATCTCAACAAATTTTTCCAAACCTATCCTGACTTTGTCTTTGAGCTTATCACTCCTAGCAATGCCCTAGAAGTGGAGCAAACCTATCAGAAGTGGTATGAGCAAAACCCAAACAAAGATGAAGCCCTAGAGAGTGAGAAAAAGGGGATTTTCTCCTGCCTTCAAAACCTCAGCTCTCTCTCTATCATCGGCGGACTTATCCGCGTAGATGGGGAGATTGTAGCATTCTCTTTGGGAGAGGCGATAGATCAGAGCAATGTAGTAATGCACATAGAAAAAGCCAATACCTCAATCCTAGGGATTTATCAAGCTATCAACCAGCAATTCCTTGCCAACGCCTTTTCCTCACACCAATGGGTCAATCGTGAAGAGGATTTAGGGATTGAGGGGCTAAGGAAAGCCAAGCTCTCCTATCAGCCTCACTTCTTGCTAGAAAAATATGAAGCCCATTAGTGTTTTTGGCTCTTACTCTTATGAGGAAAAAGTCCAAGAGCTTACAGCCTACAACCAAAAAGAGCTGATAGAAGTTTTTGAGAAGATTGAGGAACTTAAGAAGAAGTATTATTGTCTAGGATTCCTCACTTATGAGGCTTACAAGTGTTTTGATACCCCCTCATTTCACTCCAGCAAGCCTCTGGCTTATTTTGGAGTTTTTCGCTCTCGCACCCCTTACACCCCTCCAAAAAGTCAAGATATTTTCTCCCCACTCTTCCCCTCATGGATACACAAACACTCCTATCTAGCCAAAGTCCAAAAGCTAAGAGAGCAGATAGAAGAGGGCAACACCTACCAAGGCAATCTCACCACCACACTCACCTGCACCTCCACTCTAAGCTCTTATGAGATTTTTCTCTCTCTTCTAAGCAGACAAGACACTTCTTTTCGTTGCTTTCTCCCCACGCCTTATGGTGATGTGATTTCTTTCTCTCCTGAGCTGTTTTTCTCTATTGATGGGAAGAATATCACTACCAAACCTATGAAAGGCACAATGCCACGAGGAACAGATGAGGCAGAAGATAGGGCAAACCAAGAGTTTCTAAGAGATGACATCAAAAACCGCAGTGAAAATGTGATGATTGTAGATTTGCTCAGAAACGATCTAGGCAAAATCGCTTCAAATGTCTATGTGCCTAAGCTTTTTGAGATAGAAGCTTATCCAACACTATTTCAAATGACTTCCACCATCACTGCCACACTCAAAAACACAGAGCTATTAGAGGTTTTCAAAGCCCTTTTCCCCTGCGGTTCTATCAGTGGAGCTCCCAAGAGAAGCACACTTGAGATTTTGGAGCGATTAGAGGGGAGAGAGAGGGGAGTGTATTGCGGAGCATTGGGGGTAATCCACGCAGAGCAAGCCACATTCTCAATCCCTATCCGCACTTTTTGGAGAGAGGGAGAGAAGCTAAGCTATGGAGTGGGAAGTGGGATTGTATGGGATAGTGAGGCAGAGAGTGAATATGAGGAGCTAAAGACTAAGATGAGATTCCTCTCTCCTAGCTTTGAGTTATTTGAAACAATGCTTTATGAAAACGGAGCGATTGCTTTGCTCTCTGAGCATCTTGCACGGCTTAGAGAGAGTGCAAAAGCCCTAGGGTTTGAGTATCCCAATCCCCTAGAAGAAGAGATAAAGAGCTTGAAGCTAGAGGGGAAGTGTATCGTGCGAGTAGAGCTAGAGAGAAGTGGAATCTACAAGATCCACACTCGCTCTTTCATCCCTCACACAAGCACTGCAATCATCTTGCAAGAGAGAAGAGGAAGAAGCGATCTCTACCCTTACAAAACCACTTTTCGCCCATGGGCAGAGGGCATCGAGTATGACAAGATCTTTGATGTAGTTTTTTATGATGAACAAGGGGTGCTAAGTGAGGGGAGCAGAAGCAATCTTCTCCTAGAAATAGAGGGCAAACTCTACACGCCAAAGTTTGAGAGCCAACTCCTGCGTGGAGTGTATCGAGAACTACTACTGCACGCAGGAGAGATAGAAGAAGCAGAGCTAAAGATAGAAGACATCCACAGAGCAAGCAAAATCTTTTGTATCAATTCTGTGCGTGGAATGATTGAGGTTAATTTGATTGGGCTATAATCCGAGATTTTGTAGTGCAAAATCGTGTGTAATCACTTGTGTATAAAAAGCTTCTGGGAGAAAAAATTGAGAGTAGGCATTTCTTTGGCATTGTCCGCCTTGTTTGCACAAGCAGTGTGTGCTGAAGTCTGTCCTACTGCAACAGCTAAGCAAGCTAGTGATTTGACAGTCAATACTGGAGAAACTTGTGAAATCACTAGCAACAAAGAAGTTAATCAAACCGTAACAAACAATGGCACGATTATTTTCAAGAATAGTGGCTCTGGACTTAAATTTACTGGAACAGGAACTCCATCAACAATCACCATTGGAAATGGAACAACTCACGGAACAATCAAAGTCCAAGGTAATGCCACAATTGACGCAAATAGCAATTCCCTCACAATTGAGGGGCAAGACATCAGCGTAGATAAAAGCTATGCCCTCACCCTCAAAGCTACTAAGATTACTTTTGGAAATAGCAGTAATAACAAGTTTGTAACCATTAGCGGAGATAGCTATGTGCATAGCTCCACAAGCTACAAAAATATTCTCCTTGATACCACAACAGAGATCACTCTCAAAGACTTGACACTCACCAATGTGCGGATGAGTGGCTCAGCTCTCACTACTCTCACAAATGCCAAACTCACTCTTGATAACTCCTACATCACAAGTGAAACAGATTTGACAATTACAGCAGATACAAGCAACAACTCCACATTTATCGTGCAAAAAGATAGCAAAAACACCATTTCAGCCAAAACAATCACTTTCAACACTTCTAATGTCACTCACACTTTCAAAGGCGAGGGGATCATCGACTTCCAAGCAGGGACGATTACTTTGGGTGGATCAAACAGTCAAACTGCAACACTCAAGCAAGAAGCAGGAGATACAAACAAAGAGGGTGCAGGGCAAACCACAGTGGGCTTCATCGCAGATACGCAACTCAAAGCAGAAAATCTCTCAGTTGAGGGGATCAAAATGCAGGTAGTCAAAAACAGCGAAGCCACTCTAAGCAACATCAAAAGCACTTTCAAAGGTGCAACCCTCCAAGCTCTAGACCGAGATGACAAAGACCAAGTGCTAGTGATTGAGAATGGGAATACAGATTTGACACAAGCTGGAAAAATTGACATTGCTACAATTACTATCAATGGAAATCAACAAGAAAACACCACAACCACATTTATGGGAAGTGGAATTAAAATCTACGGACAAGAAATCACAATCAATGGCGATAGCACAAAATCAAACACCCTCTCTCTCCAAACAATCGATGATAGTGGAGAAATCACCTTAGGAAAAAAAGATAGCGATGCTCCGCCTTCACCTTTTGCACGCTCTGTTACCGGAGTTAAGCAAGATGGACGTGTAACTATAAAAGGCACAAATACAAATAAAAATCTACAACTCAGAGGGACAAGCACAATCATTGGCGGAGATGTAAGTCTAGAGAGCTTAAGTGTGCAGACTCATTCCAAAAATGAAGGAATGGTGTTTGACATAGGAAGTGATGGCAATCTTACTTTAAGCGAAATCTCTCTTACTTCAGGAATTCAAGATAAAAACAATCAGGGCAATTTCCAATCTTTGAGTTTTACCTCAGAATCCCAAGGGACAATTAGTGTCAATGGAACATCAGGAACAACTCTTAAGGCTTCAGAATTTGCCTTTACCAATCAGGAAATAACACTTTCAAATGGTGCGAGTGGCTCTACGCTTGCTCTTTATGCGATGGGACAAAGTTCTTTGAGTTCAAATCTTGGTAGCGGAGTGGGGGTGTTTAGCTTTGACAACACAACTATCAGTAATGGTTCTAGTGCCAAGCTCTCGCTTTATAGTCAAGATCATGCAAAAATAACAGCTTATCATCTCACGCTAAGTGGAATTACCCTAGAAACATATACAATCGATAATGCAAAGCAAAACACCAAAAACGCTATCGATCTTTCATCAACAATGAATGATCTTACAATTAAGGGAAATGTAACAATCGATACAAAAAAATTTTTGTATGGCAATACTCAAGGAGTAGGAGCGGATATTACAATCATTGGAGATGGAAGCAGTGGAGGACTGATACTAAAGGCTGAGGAAAATGGAGGTAGCTTCACCTTTGGAGGCACAGTTACATTGGATAACTCAAGTAGTGGAGGAGCCACATCGCTATTGAGTGTTAAGTTGGGAACAACAATACGAAATACAAACAATTCAAATGTCGATCTGATTTTTAATGGAGGGCTTACAGCCATAGGAAATGCAACAAGTGGAGGGAAAACTACTTTGTCAGCCAAAAGCTTCACTTTTGGTGCAGGCTCAGTCGTCAGCTCTATCAATGGAGAGTTAGAGTTTGGAGCTACAACTAATGGCATAGACATCACCAATGGCACAACAATCCTTCAGGGACTAAGCAATGCAGAGGGAAAAATCAGCAAAACCAATGGTGGAGATCTTAAACTTGGAGATGTGTTTGCCACTGGAAAAACTTCGATCACAAACGCTACTTTTGTAGATTCTAACCTCACCATTAGAAGCCTAAATTCTAGTGCAAATACCCTCACTATCACATCGACAACCACACCAATTACAGGTATCCAAACCATAGATATAGAGGATGCAACTCTTGAAGTGAAAAATGGGACTAGCCAAGAACTTCAGATCAATGTCGGAGGGAGTATCACCTCAAGAGGAAGCTCGACTATCACAGCTTCAAGTATCAAAGGCAAAGATGGAAGTAACACCTATGACATCAATGTCCAAAACGGCACGCTCACACTCAAAGAAACAAGTAGTGCAGGAAATGGGATTGGCTCAGTAACTCTAGGGCTAGAGGGTAGGCAAGGAGGGAATCTCACGGTGAGCAAAAATGGTGGCACCTACAACGACTTCAAAGCCCCCACAATCACTTCATACAAAGACTCCACAATCACAGCAAATAAGTTTGATTTCAATGACAAAGCCGTCAATATCACTTCCACTGGAGGAGAACTCCAGCTGATTGCAAAAGATTCTACCAATGCAGAAACGCTTACACTCAAAAAGGGAACAATCAATCTCAATAATGGTGGGCTGAGTTATTACAAAGACAATGGAAGTTCAACGCTTAAAAATCTAACGCTTCACAATGGTGGAAGTGCTGTATCTATCACATCCCAAGGAGATTCATTCATTGAAGCAAATGAATTAAGTTTGGGTGGAAATACAATCACCTCAAGCGGTGGTTTCCTCACTCTTAAGGGAGTAAAAGATGGTTCTACATTTGGAAATATCACAGTTGGGGATCACGGAGGGCTTTCTGCAGTAAAGAAAATTGCAGATGTTTATGAGGGGACAACTATCAAAGTCAATAGCACAAGCTCCCTTACGCTCCAAGCCAACGCTCCCTTTACCTCCAGCTCCTATCTGCTAGGGGGAGGGAAGTTTGGGGTGCTTCAGGCTAAGACTTTGGAGTTTGCAGATAGTGGTGGGACAAGCAACCCACTTATCAAGATAGAAATCTTGCATGATCCTATCGTGGGAGAAGAGCTATTTACCCTCAGAGAAGGTAAGCAGATCGTCGTGCAAACCACAGAGGGGATTTTCAAAAACTCTACAAACAAACAATCTCAGTCATCCTCCAAAACAAATATCACCCTAGAAGACATCTCTGTCGCCCCCACAGGCTATGAATCCCTTAGCCTTACAGCCCAACTCCTTGATGATAAAAAAACAGAGATAACCACAGGAGGGGGGACAGCTCACAGCGTTCAAGTTACTCTCAAAGCTCTCCAAGGCACAGCGTGGGAGAAGTCCGAGTCCATCACAGACCCCACAGCCAAAGACCAAATGCAATCCCTTATCAAATCAGGGCGAAATGAAGAAATCCTAGACAATATCCTCCTCTCCAGCAACGCCCTTAAGGCAGGGTTTTCTGAGTTGATCGCACAAGGTGATGTTGTAACAGTGAGCAATGCGCTCAATTACATCAGCGATGCCTATACCTCTCTTGCATATGGCATTCTTCTCAACGACCGCATCCAATCCCAGCTTTCCCAAATGCAATCCCTCGCCATTACCAACCGCCTCACTCGTGGCAAAAACCCCCACGCAGGAAGCGAGGAGCTTGCAAGGTTTATTCGCTCTTACCACGGCACAGCTTATGCCTCAAGTGATGATGAGCTTCCCAGCGAACAATCCCCCCAGCACAAAGGCGAGCTATGGGCAAGCTATGATGGCTCTATGGGGACAGGAAACAGTGCCACTAGCCTTGTCAATGGCGTAATGATAGGTTATGACTATGATATTTCCCAAGATGTTTTGCTGGGTGGGTTGGTGCAGTATGGCTATGGCTCTTTTGATGGAAACTTCCTACACACCACATCTCACAATGTCGCTTTTGCCTTGTATTCAAGGATGTATTTTGGGGAGAATGAGCTAGATATCAGCATATCCCAAAACTTTGGATTCAACACCACAAACATCCAAGTAGGAGCAACCTCAATGCCTCAGCAAATCAATGGAGCAATGAGCTATGACCTCTATCGCACAGGGGTAAGTGCGACCTATGGGTATCGCTTTGCAGTGGGGGGAAGTGAGGAGGATAGCCCCTACTATCTCAAGCCTCTTCTCACACTTGAGGGCTCTTACCTCTACCAAGAAGAGGGTGTGAGCAACTCCCTTGTGCCTTTGTATGTTTCTGTGATGCACAGCTTCAAAGCAGTGGCAGGAGTGGGGCTGGAGATGAGGAAATATTTTTCTGCTGGGAATTATTTCTACCTCACACCAATGGTGCTAAGAGATCTCTTCTGCGGTGGAAGCAATGCAGAAGTGGGGTTTGTCGATACTCAGAAAATGACTTATACCCCCAACTACACATCCAAAACCTCTCTCTCACTCCAAGCTGGAGGCGAGGGGAGAGTAGGGGAAAATCTCTCTATCAATGGTGGAGTAGGATTCAAAATGGGGATAGAAAATTCGGAGTTGCTTACCAATTGGAGCGTAGGCTTGAAATATAGGTTTTAGAGGTTATGGGCGTGAAAAAGAGTTATATTGCATTGAGTTTGATTCTCTCTCAAGCATTGTGTGCAGATCCTCAGGTTGCTGATTTTGGGGATTTTAATTTTGTTAATAATCCCAAAGAAGAAGTGTTGAAGCCAGAAATTGTTACAAAGCCCAATCCAAAAACAGCTCCCCCAGATGGAGTTGATGCAGTTTATAGCACAGATTGGTATGGTAATACAAACTATGTGGATATAAAAACAGATGGGCTTAACTTTACATTTAATCCAAGTGGAGATTTACTCATTCAAGATAGTTTTACCTTCACAAACAAAATCACCCCTAATAATGATTTGGTAAAAGCTACGATAAGTATTACTAAGGGTAAGGGAAAAACACAACCAAATAGTGTATTGATTTTTGGAAAAACCAAAGGAAGTAAGATAACACTTGGTTCAAATCTGGATCTTAAAATTATTGATTTTTCTAAGGTTAATATTGTTTCTAATTTTTATATCGGAACGAGCTCTACTCTTGATATATCGGGATCTGATATCGTTAATGATGGAGGGATTGTTCTGGAGGGTAAAGCTTCGACACTCAAAGTCAAAGATACCCTCACCAACAACGGAACGATTATGATGAGAGAGGGATCAAAGATAGAATCTGTCAAAGATCTTAAGGTTGATACTTCTACAGCCACAAAACAAGGCTCTATCATTGTTCAAGGAAGCTCAGAAATCAACTCAGGGGCAAACGATCTCACAATCACAAGTCAAGATATAAAAATCCAAAACACAGTGAGCAAAACAGATGGCAAAGTCAATGTTAATAGCCCAACGCTTACACTCAGTAGCACGAAGGCTAATGGCACACTTACGCTTGGAGATACTGGTAAGGTTGTCAATATCTCAGGAGAGATTGGCAATAAAGATCCCAGCAATATCACAACCTCAGACATCCCCTCAGGCAGTGAGATAGGAAATGTTTCTGTCAGTGGCTTTACAACCCTAGACTTCAAAAATGTAAATTTCAAAAATATCAATCTCACAAGCACCACTACAAATGCTATGAATTTGCAAACAGGAATTTTGGGATTGGAGAATACGATTTTCTCTTTTGGAGATACTTCAACAGATTCGCAAACCCAGCAAACACCTCTAAATTTTGGTGTGAGTGGCACATCTACAATCACCCTTACAGGACAAAACGCTATCTCTACAACAGGAGAGCTCACAGTTAAAGGGACTCACACCTTTGCAGGGAGTGGAACTCTTGATTTTGTAGGAAGCACTATCAAGCTGGGGAATGGCAATAGTGCAAACTTTGTGGGAAGTGATAGTGAGGCAAAAATTGGATTTAAAGCCACAACAATAGAAACCAACAAACTCAATCTCAAAGATATTTCAATGCAAGTCTTTAGTGGGAGCAAAGTCAAAAACACTCAAATCGTTCTAAATAATGCAGGAATTTATGGAATCAATAGCGATGGAAGTGCCGGAGATTTGGTTATCAGCAAAAATGGGGGTGGGACAAATAGCCTAATAGTCAAAGGAGGAACAAGTGGGACTATTGGTGGAAAGAGTGTAACGCTAAATGGAACTGCAATCACTTTGAAAAACACTGCTATCCCCACAACTTTAACATTGCAAGCAGATGACAAGGTGGTTTTTGGAAAAGAAAGTAATAAGGGAGTTTCTATTGAAGGAGAAAATACACCAAGTTCCCAAAACATCCTCAATCTCTATGCACCACTTATTCAAGTCCAAGCTCAAACTGATTTGAAGAAAGTATCTATCCATACTCAAGACAATATTATTTTTGAAATCCAAAATGGAAACACTTTAAAATTTGTAGAAGGAAGTGAGGTTGATACAAGCACGACAGAAAAAAATTCAAAACACCTCTATCATTCATTGACTTTTGCTTCTCAAAGCTCTCCGGCTCCAAATAGCTATTCTCTTGAATTTACTAAAGACACAAATCTCAAAGCCTCTGCATTTTCATTTCAAAACCAAACTGTCGCTCTCCATGGTAGCAGTGGTGTCAAGCTCAATCTCTACTCCTATGGAAGCACTCTAGTAGATAGCTCTAGCACACCTAGCACAAGTGGGAGCTTCTACTTCTCCAATACCACTTTTAGCAATGGATCTGCTTCAAGCCTAAATCTATACAGCGGAGAGGGTGGGGCAAACCTTATGGCAAACGATCTAACACTTGTCAATGTAAGTCTCAATAGCTACAAAATCTCCAATGGCACTCCACCATCACCAGCAACAAAAAATATCCTCAATCTTGGAACGATTGGAAACTCTCTTACAGCCTTGGGGAGTGTAACGATTGAGGCAAGTAAGATTGGGGTAGGGGATAATCAAAGTATAGGAATGAATCTCAATGTGGGGAATGACTCACGCTTTGGAAAACTAACAATAAAAAGTGATACAAAAGCCGATAGTTTTACTCTTGATGGAACCTTGACTATCAATAACTCATCGGGAACTAATGGATGTACAGGATGTGATTTTGATATTCAACTAAATAGTGCAAACAAATTAAGTGACCAGAGTCTTGGGTTGGTTGTTAATGGAGGGCTTACAGCTATTGGAAAAGCAAATGGCACTTCTACAATCACAGAAATCAAGGCTAAGAGCTTTACTTTTGGTGAGGATTCTATCATTACTTCTAAAAATGGAATTATGCGTTTGAAAATCAAGGACAATGGAAATTGAAATGGAAATGGAAATGGAAATGAAGTAACATTAGGAAAACTCCTTGATCTTCAAGGAAATGGAAACGTGGACACAAAATTTCTTGTCGCAAATGATAAAGGTTCTTATGGAGTAACCCTAAAACTTCATGATATTCAAGCTACTGGAAAAGCAAGTATAGATAGAAATGGTTTGAACTTTATTGATAGTAATATCACTGTAAGTAATAGTGGAACAAATGGAAAAATGACTTTCCAAGATAGAAACACAACGACAGATAGCCTCATTACAGGAACTATCGATTCAATCACTTTAAATGATGGAAAACTTGAATTTAAAGACAAAAGCGATTCGGATGCTTCTATCACCCTCAATGCAGATTCGACAATCACCTCCAGTGGGGCTTCTTCCCTCACGCTCAAGACTATCAAAGTGGGAAGTGATGGTAAAGGACTCTACTCCCTCAAAGTAACCGATGGCACATTTACACTTACAGAAAAATCAGCAGGAAATCAGCTCGGAGCCATCACACTAGGAAGCGAAGATAGCTCTATTAGCGGAGCTGGTGCGAGTTTTGCATATATGAATGGAACTCCAAGTTCATACAACACTCTCACCCTCAAAGGCGATCTCACTTCTTATGGCACTTCCTCTATCATCGCTGATTCTTTTGTAATCAATGCAAAAGATGGTGATGAAAACTACGCTATCACTTCCACCGGTGGCACTCTCACACTTCAAACCAAAAGCACCTCAGCAAACACACTAGACCTCACAGCAGACCTCACTCTAAAAGATGGGGGATTAAAATATGTCGATAGTGTGGGGCAGAATGCAGGGCTAAAGTTTGGGAGCAAAAGCACGATTAGCTCCAGTGGAGATAGCTCAATTGAGGCAAAAAACCTCGATCTCAATGGCGTAGATGTGAGTGCAAGTGAAGGCACCCTTACCCTCAAGGGCATAAGCTCTTCTACCAAAGCAGGAAGTGTTAGTGTAGGTAATGCAGGAGTATTGAGACTTGAGGCAAGTAACTCCAAGCTAACCACTCTTAGAGTGAATGGCACGATCAATCTTAGTGCTTCTGTGCCTTACATCACTCCTAATGAGCCATTGGGTAATGGTGTGTTTGGACAAGTGGTGGTTGAGAGCGTGCAGTTTGAATCCCAAGACAAAAGCCCTCTTATCACTATTTCCCTCTCGCAAGCCTCTAGCACAAGTGCTACAAGTGATTCTTTGTTTGCGTTGCGTGAGGGGGGTATTATGCTAATTGACACTAATAGTGGGATTAAGAAAAAGACTTCCAGTGCAGACTATAGCAATATTACTCTAGAAGATATCAGTAGTAATCTTGGCGAGTTTACTTCTATCTCCCTTCAGCCTTATCTCAAGTATGGCAAAGACACCCAAGGCAAAGACATCGTAGAGGACTTGATGCTCAATCTCAGAGTGACCCAAACCAATGTCGATCAGCTTGTGGAGAGTATTAAAGATCCTAGTAAAAAAGAACAGATGCAATCCCTACTTTCATCAGGAAGCAATGCCTTAGTCATCGAATCAATTATGAATGGAGATGACAATCCTCTCAAAGCAGGGATGGCTCTGTATATCTCTAGTGGGAATGTAGATGTAGTCAGCAATGCCCTAGAATACATCACTGGAGCGTTTGTAGGGCTAAATGATAGTCTTTATGCTTCTCACAAAATCGCCCAAGAGTTAAAAATGATAAAAACTGTCAATGTAGAAAACCGAATGGTTAGAGGCAAAAACCCTTACCTCTCCAAGCTTGAAGTCGCTCAACTTGTGAGAAAAGCTGTTGGCGTGAGATATGCAAGCAGTGATGATGAGATCTTGCTAGAAGATGAAGAGAGTGGGGTAAAGGATGGTGAGCTTTGGGTGAGCTTTGATGGAGCGATGAGCTTCTCAGAGTCTATGGGGAATGCAAGTGTTTATGGCTTTAGTGGAGGATATGACACTCTATTGGGAGAGCAAAAAAACTATTTGCTTGGATTTTATTTTGGTTATGGATATGGTTCTTATAGTGCAAACTTTGCAACAAACAATTCTCACAATGTATCTTTGGGATTTTACTCAAGGATGAGTTTTGAGAACAATGAAGTGGATTTGATCCTCTCTCAAAGCATAGGACTAAACACTACAAGGATTGATTATGGAGCGACAGACTCTGTTGTGGCTCAAATGCTCAAGCAAGATATTTCTTATAATTTCTACACAACAGATATTGAAGCACGATATGGCTATGTCTTTAGCGTAGGAGACAAAGAAAATCCCTACTACTTCCGCCCTTTTGGTGGGATAAACTTTGCAATGATTGTCAATTCTGAGGGGAGAGGCGATGGTGAAGCACCTATTGGGATGGATTCACTTATCACCTATCAGCTTGGAGTGAGTGCAGGGGTGGAGATGAGGAAGTATTTTGGAGAGAATTATCTCTATCTCTTGCCTGTGCTTGAAAAAGGGCTTCTCAATGATGGAAGTGGCACAAAGATAGGGTTTGTAGGCTCTCAAAGTATCAGCTACAATCTCCCATACACCATAGATACTGGGATCTCGATGTATTTAGGGGGGCAAGGAAATGTGGGGGATAATGTAGCAATCAGTGGAGCAGTGGGAGTGAAAGTCGGTTTGGAGAGCAAGGAGATTTTGACAAACTGGAATGTAGGGGTAAGATATAAATTCTAATGCTCACTTAAGAGTTTGATTTGCTCAATGCTTTGGGTGAAGTTGGGCTTTTTGAAATTTGTGATGGGGTGGAACATTTTGGGGTTTTTCTCAAAATAGCTCTGCAAGATTTGAATCTTCTTAGAAATGTCCTCATGGTAGCTTTCTGCCATTTTGTTTCTTGTGCGATTTTTCTCCCAGCTAAAGCCTTTGTTGTAGGATTTGATCATCTCTTTCCAATTATTTTTGCGGATTTTTTTCCAATACAATAGCTCTTCAAGGGCAATTTGACTTGCAAACTCAGGATCTCGTATCAATCTCTCAGCCACAGCATTGCGTCTAAAAGAAGTGTTGCGTTTTTTGTAGTGGCGTTTGATCACATTGGGAAGATAGGCGTGATAAATCCCTGCACTTGGATCATCAAAGTTTATGCGATATAGCCCTGCACAGGATTCTTTCCACGCAATCGCTGCCATTGTGTAGCCTAGATCGTGTTTTTTGCCATAGTGGTAAGCATAGCGAATGGTTTGGAGCTGATCTTTGTCAAATTTTTCAATATTCGCACAAGGATCATTGGGGTTTGCATTAAGTCGCAAAACACCAAGCAGAACCCAAGAAAATAGCACAATTTTTCTCAACCTAAGCCTTTTTGTTTAGATAAAATTAGAAAAGCCAATATCGACAAAAAAGGATTGTTTTTGAAAACAGAAGTATTGATAGAGATTCTAAGTGAAGAGCTTCCAGCGATCCCCTTTCTCAAAGAAGAGCCAAAAATCTTGCAAAAATGGGATGAAAAACTTAGAGAATATTTTTTGAGTAGTGAGTTTGAATTTTTTTATACCCCTAGAAGAATGGTTTTACTCTCCAAAAGCTTCCCACTCAAACAAGAAGATCAAAACATCGAGCTTTTTGGTCCTCCTGTGGAGATTGCCTATATTGATGGAGATAAGAGCAAGGGGCTAAGCAAAGCAGGGGAGGGCTTTGTAAAAAAGTGTGGGGGTGGAGAGATAGGTAGCATACAAAAAGATGGAAAAGAAGTTTTGTATTTTTGCAAGAAGCAAGAGGGAGAGAGTAGTGCAAACTTGCTCCCAAAGATGATCAAAGAGTGGCTAGAGAGCTTGAGCTTTGGGAAAAGTATGCGATGGGGAAGCTTGCCTGAGAGCTTTATCCGCCCTATTCGCAATGTTGCTGTGCTGTTTGAGGGTAGGGGGCTAGAGTTTGAAATCTTTGGAATCACCTCAAAGCTTCAAACTTTCGTGCATCGAGATTGTGGGTTTGAGCCTAGGGTGTTTTCAAGTATTGAAGAATACAAGGCAATCCTCTCAAGCAATGGTGTGATCCTTGATCCAAAAGAGCGAGAGAGCAAAATCCTCTCTGAGTTTAAATCCTTAGAATCTGAATATCAAATCCAAATTGAAATTGATAGAGAGCTTTTGGCTGAGGTCGTGGCAATCACTGAGTATCCTAGAGCGGTATTGGGGAGATTTGATGAAGAGTTTTTGGCTCTCCCTCAAGAAGTCATCATCACTTCAATGAAAGAAAATCAACGCTACTTTGCCATCCATAAAGAGGGCAAACTCTACAATGGCTTTGTTGTCGTGATCAACTCAATGAGTCAAAGTGTAGAGCAAATCATCAAGGGGAATCAAAAGGTTCTAAGAGCAAGGCTAAGTGATGCAATGTTCTTCTATCACAATGATTTGAAAAAACCCCTAGAGAGCTATGATCTAAGCAAAATTGCTTTTGTAGAGGGGCTTGGAAGTATCGCAGATAAGGTAGAGCGTGAGAGCAAAATCGCAGAATACCTCTTTGGTGATAATGGATGCAATCCCAACTGCCTATCTCGTTTGCTTGAAGCTGTGAAAATCTCAAAGTCTGACTTGCTCTGTGAGATGGTAGGAGAGTTTCCTGAGCTTCAAGGCGTGATGGGAGAGTATTATGCACTCAATGAGATGAAAAATGGTGTAGCTCTTAGAGATGAGCAGATTGCTAGAAGCATAAGAGAGCAGTATCTCCCCAATGGTGAGGGTGATAGTCTGCCAAGTGATAAATTTACTTCAATTGTCGCACTCTCTTATCGCCTTGATAGCATTATGGCTTTATTTAGTGTGGGGAAAATCCCAAGTGGTTCTAAAGATCCTTTTGCACTCAGAAGAGCAGGAAATGCGATTGTGAGAATTGTCAGTGAGCAAAACCTTACTCTAAGTCTAAAATCTTTGGAAGAGATGAGCAAACTCTGCTCTTATGCAAACTTTGAAGTCAAGAGAGTATGGGAATTTTTGCTAGAGAGGATTGAGGGGGTGATCAAAGTCAATGCTTCGATTTTAAGAAGTGTAGTAGCTGGAGGGGAGAGAGAGCTAAGTGGGATTGTCAAAAAGGCTCTTGCACTTCATCAAGTGTTTGAGGGAAGTGATAAGGAGGCTTTGGTTTCTACCTTTAAGCGAGTGGCAAACATCACAAAGGACATCAAAGAAGCCAAAGAAATCAAAGAGGATTTGCTAGAGCAAAAAGAAGAGCGAGAACTTCTAGAATGTGCTAGAAAAATCAAAAATGCAAAGTATGAGAATATCCTAGAATACATCCAAGCACTTTTCACTCTCAAAACTCCACTTGAGAGCTTTTTTGATCATGTGATGGTCAATGTTGAGGATGAAGCTGTGAGAGAAAATCGCAAGGCATTGGTCTATCAAGTCTATCAAATGTTCCTAGAAGTAGGAGATATCAAAGAAATCGCTATCTAAAACAGATAGCGATATTTTATTGGTGCAGAATCTCAATGACAAAAAGATTGCAAAATTGATTATTTTTTCAAAAGAGCTATTATGCAGGCTTCTCCTTTTGGTAATGAGTGGCTTTTGGATTTGTATGCTATAAATTTTAAACCCCTCAAAATCTCATCTCAACAAAATACACTTCATAAAATCATTGTTTTTGTGTCAATGGTAAGAGTAATCAGAAACAGAATTTCTCATTGTGAACATCTCTTGAAATACAAAGGCGATCAATCAAGTATTCAATTTGACTACCAAGATCATATGTTTTATCTCAAAGCCAATAAGGATAACATCGTAGAATATTTGGATTTTTTATTGAGGGATTTGTTGCTGTTATAACCCCCCCCCCCCCCGGAGGGGATTGCCCTACGCCTAGGGGGCGTAGGATTGTCCTATAAAACTAAGACATAACATCAAAATTATAAAACAAAAAGTGTAATAACAATCCAAGTATTGAAAATTTCTACTTAAAATAAATAACAATACCCCAAGATTCCATCCGCATCAAAAATCTCGTATCGTTGTATTTGTAGTTTAGTTCCACAGAGAGATAGGAGGTGGGGGTAATAGCAAACTCTGCACCCCCTTGAATCTGTGCTGTAAAAATAGGCGAGTTTTTGAAAACTAACAGAGAGTTAAGAAAGTGCATAGAGTAGGTAGTGTCTCCAAAGCTAGAGATAGAATATCCCAAAGTCGCCCCAAGATAGAGGCTAGAGGAAGAGAAGACTTTGCGATACTCTAATCCTGCAAGGAGGGCAAAGCTCCCAAAGAAAAGAGAGTTTTGGCTATAAGTGAAGTCCCCACTCTCGCTATATGAGGGCTGATAGTAGAGGTGTAGTCCTACTCCTGCATAGGGTTTGAGGGTATCACTTGGTGTGAGAGTGAAGCGATAGCCTATCCTCTCTTCAAGATTGAAAAAGTGGGTGTTGTAAGAGGCGTTTTGGGTGAAGGCTTGGGAGTAGAGTGAGAAATCGCTTTGAGTATCCGAGAGGGTGGGGGTGTAGGGGTTGTAGGCTAGATGGGTAGCAGGCTTTGAGATTTGGGCTTGGATGGAGCGATTGTAGAGATTGCTCATTGCATAGGTGGTGATGGATTTGAAAGATTGGACTTGATTGATTTGAGAGAGGATGGTTTGGGTGGCAGTATCTAGAGCTTCTTGGGTGGAGATGATGAAATGCTTGTCTAGCTCACTTGCGATGGAGTGTGTGTTTGAGATATAGTTTTCTTGACTAGATGTGGGGTTTTGGGTAGGTGGCGTAGATGGAGTAGATGGCGTGGGAGGAGTTACAGCTCCAGTGGGTGTGAGCTGGATGTAAGTATTATTTCCCTCTATTCAAAAGATGAGGCAAGGCTACCATCTGTTGTAAGATCTGAGTTAAAAACACCCACCTCAGTTTTAAGGGTAAGATTCCCACCATTATTGATGATCCCATCCCTTTGACCGTATTTTGTAATATTTTTTATTTCTCTTGCCCAAACAACTTCTAGATTTCCTCCTTGATTGACTTCAAGTCCCCCACCTCCAGAACCTATACTTAAGCGATAAAGATCTTTGAGTGTAAAACTTCCCCCGTTATTAACTTGGATTATTCCTCCAGCTAAAAGAAAAGTATTCCTATCGTTACTATATCCTCCAAGTGAGATGGTTAGTTGTGCATTGTTAGAAACAGAAATGGTATTGCCAGAATTGTGATAGAACTGCATACTACTCAAAGAAGCATTTTTTGCAAGAGTGAGTGAAGCACTTCCTCCACTTGAGCTAAGAGCAAGACTAGTTCCCCCCATTTCTTCCAAATTTGCTGGCTTGTGATTGGTTTTGTCCAGAGATTTTATCAAGAGTTACAGCAATATGGCTTCCTCCACTTAAGATAATATTTCTATCGCTATAAGGAATTGATCCTGCCCAAGTATCTCCATTTTGCACTCCCCACAAAATACTTGCAGAAACAATCCCACTCCAAATTTTCATCTATTTCCTTAGTTAAAATCTTTTAGATTTAAGATTTTATCAAGAAAAAGAGGGCTTTAGAATTTTATTTTTTTGACGATTTATTGGCTTAATGCAAAGTAAGATTTGCTAATCAATTTTTATAAGGAGCTTTAGATGAAGCGAATATTGATGACACTTCCTCTAGCACTTTCTCTTGTAGGAATGCTTGAGGCAGCCCCTGTAAAAAAACCATCCAACAATGCAGCCAAAAATCTTCAAAAAGGCTCAATCACCAATGGTGCAAAAGCCACAGGAAATATCAATCGCTGGATGTTTTTCAATGAAGGATCAATCGGAGGAGCGTGGAGTAAGATTGGGAAGAGCAAATTTGTTTCACTTGATTTTGGTTACTCAACTTCTATTACAACCATTGCGGCAGCTGGTGGGTTGAGAGGGATTTTTGGAGTGGATTTTGAGTTTCCACTTTATCTCTCAGCAAGTGGATATTCCAATGCACTCACCACAGAGAGGAAATTTTCTGATGTGTTGGGATGGGGAGCGATCGTGCCTTTGAGCGTAGGGATTGATGTGAATGGATTCCAGCTTAAAGGGCTTGTCGGATACTCTTATCATAACATTCAAGAAGAGTTTGATGGTGATGGAGTGAGCAATGCAAAGATGACAACCCAATATCACGGAATTGTTTATGGTGCTTCACTGGGGTATCGCATCGCAAATATTGTCAATCTCAAAGCCCATGCACTCTTTGGTCAGCTCAAAAATGATTGGAGAAATACAAGTGATGCAACTCTTCAGAAAGAAGAAGTTACAAGCAACAAAAAATATGAATATATGAAATTTGGAGCTTCTGTTTCTATTGTATTTTAAGCCCCTCCTAGGAGGGAGTAGAGTTTGAAGAGGAGATTGACACAAATCCCTGCGAGAACTCCTGCAAGGGCGTCATCCCCAACTACTCCCAATCCCCCCTTGGCTTTTTTGTCAATGACACCAATAAGAGAGGGTTTGGTAATATCAAAAAGTCTAAAAAACAAAAAACCAAGTCCTACACTTATCCATGAAAAAGGTGTGATAGAGAGTGTGATCCACATACCAACAAGCTCATCAATCACAATTCTCTTATCATCATGAGGATTTCCCTCACTCTCATAAATATCAATTTCTTTAATCGCAAATCCAGCAATCAAAAGAGTGAGCAAAAAAAGCGTATTGTGAGAAAATGCAACAATAGGCAAAGCAAGAAGAGTGGCAAGAATACTTCCTGCAGTCCCTGAAGCTTTGGGAGAGAGCCCACTATAAAAAAGAGTTAAAAAACAAAAACGAATCTTACTTGACATGATAGAGATAAGAGAGTCTTTCATAAAATCTCTCATCTCCCTCTTGAATCAAACCATTTTGTGTCATCAAATCTTGATAGAGTTTGTTGAGTTTTTTGGGTTGATTGGGGAAGAGATGAGCCAAAATCATCGCAGAAACTTCTCTTCTTATAAAAACCTCAGGAGGCATAATCCCCATTTTTAGAAGCTCAAAGAAATTTTTGGAATTATAAGCGATATGGTGATGAGGTCCGTGGGGACAGATTTTGGTGTTTTTTATCGTGTTGCAGGTATCGCAGTAGATGTATTCGCTTAAAAGTTTGATGTCAAGTTTGATTCCTTGGATTTTATCCATAATTGTGCAGATTTGATTGCCCTCATAAAATGTGCTTAAATCCGAGCTTCCAAGACTTGCGACAAACTCTGTGCATCCATAATTTTTGCAAATAAGTGCATTTAAGATCATACGATTTTGCCCTGCAAGCAGATATGTATAATCAAGTGGCACAATCAAAATCTTATGGCTTGGCAAGAAATTATCCACGACATATTGCACACTTTTTAATCTTAAAGAGTAGGGGAGTAGCCAATTGTTGTGATGAGGAAGAAAGATGATGAGCATATCATTTCGCATTAAAGTTTCTTGCAAAATCTTTTCATGCACCATGTGAATTGGGTTGGCATTGAGCATGACACCACAAATTTTTTTTGCTTTTAGAGTTTTGATCTTCTCTTGAATGAGCGTCTTGATGGCTTTGATTTTTGTGCCATTGATTGTGTAGTCCCCATAGATCCCAAAATTCCCAAGTCTTTGATAAATCCTTGCTGTGTCAGGATGTCCCATATCTCCACCCATAATTTTTTTGATTCGCTCATCTTTGTTAAGTGGGAAAATCTCCTCGATTACCATTTCTCCCACTTTGTTTTTTTGCACGCAAATATCAATCTCTTCACCAATTTTAAGGCTTTTTATCACCTCTTGATTTCTGCGACCATTGGGGCTAAGAATCAGTGGTGCAGGAAAGGAGCAACCATTAAAAAGCCCTGTTTGATTGACTTCTTTGATTTGCTCTTGATTCATAAGACCACTTACAGGGGCAAGTATCCCCTCCTTGACCATTTCTAAGATAGAAAAGGCCTCTTGATCAATATGTATCTGCTTCTTTTTTTCGATCAAGTCCATATCGTTTTCTTTTCTCCCATAGATTTTTTCGACTTATTCCCATTTTTTCTGCAAGTTTTGCATCTGAGTAGAGATTCTCAAATTTTTGGATCACTCGCTTTTCATACTCTCTAATAGGAAGGATATTTCCCTCAAGATCAGATGAATTTTCTTTGCAAGTGAGATTGATGACTTGAGGGAACTCAATATGATCATCACTGATGATTGATACAATAACATTTTTTCCTGCAATTTTATTTAATAATTCTTTAAAATCATTTTTTTTAAGATTCTCAGAGTGAGTGATATAAAGCACGATATCTTTGGAAAGATTTTGCAAAATATCTTTGTAGCGATAGAGTTTGAGAGTAGAGAATTTTAGAGTGAGATTATTTTCTTTTGCATATTTGATCACATAAGCATCGACTGCTTTTTGGGAATTGCTTCTAACAATAAAGGGGGGATAATACTTTCCAACATCCATTGTTAGAACCTCACTTTCTAAGAAAGAAAAATACTCTTCATAAAAGATGAGTTGTTGTGTGAGGTTGAGAAAGTCTTTTTGATGATTGATTTTTCTAATCAATTCATCAATCATAAAGGGCTTAAGAATATAGTCCTTTGCACCTGCTTTTAGGGGTTTGGTAACTGTGTCCTCACTCACATAGGCAATCATCATAATCACGATTGCTTGAGGGTTTTGGCGGATAAACATCTCGCACAGCGATCCACCTGCATTTGAGGAGAGCAAGATGATGTTGAATTTATCTTTTTGCATTGCTTCATGGATTGTAGATACGATTTGGCACTCATATCCTAAGCTCTCTAGCCTTGTTGAAATGCTTTGTGCTAGATAGATTTCATTCTCTATAATCAAAACATTCATTTTTTACTCCAATCAAGAAATTTCATATTCACACAGCTCATGACACACACTCCTTCGCCTCTTCCTACAAACCCCATCTCTTCCCCTGTTGTAGCTTTGATATTGATAAGATGGGGAGGTAGAGAGAGAAGAGAGGAGAGGCTTTGCTTGATTTGAGACTTGTAGGGAGAGATTTTTGGTTTTTGAGCAAGGATGGTTAGATCAACATTGACAATCTCATACCCCACAGAGATTGAGAAGTCCAACACTTCTTTGAGCAAGAGTTTGGAATCTGCATTTTTGTATTCTGCACTCGTATCAGGAAACCACTCTCCAATATCCCCAGCTCCAATCGCTCCTAAAATCGCATCTGTGAGTGAGTGAAGTAAAACATCGCCATCGCTGTGAGCTTTAAATCCATAATCACAAGGGATATGAACCCCACCCAAAAGCATAGATTTGTTGGGCATAAAGGCGTGAATATCAAGCCCTTGCCCTATGAAGCTTGTATTCTCTGGCGGAGTGAGAGGAAGAGTTTTTAGCTCATAATCATAGGTAAGCTTGCCCATTTGTATAGAGCCAAGAGTGTATGCGACTTTTTCTCCCAAAGAAGCAATAGCACTGCTCTCATCGCTAAATTCTCCATTGCTTAGGGCTTTGAGAAGAGATCTGGTTTTGGAGAGTTGAGGGGTTTGGATGAGTTTTAGCTCTTGACGATCAAGGAAACCCGCAGAGCTTGAGAAAGTCGTATCCACAGCAGGTAGATAAGGGGCTACACAAGAGAGAGAGCGATCTTTGCTCATTGCTTCAAATAAAGATTCAATCACTTCAATTTGGGGATTAAATCGTGCAATATCGCTAATAAGCACATAGGGAGTTTTGACTTCTTTTAGAGCATTGAGAATAGAGTGAGTGCGAGTTTCTCCTCCTGCAAGAATCGGATGGGAAGTGTAGTTTTGCATATACAGGCATTCTTTAGGAGAAGCAGTGAGCAAAATCTTATCAAACCCAAATGAGAGAAATTTTTGCAAAACTTTTAGCCACAAAGGATCTTTGCCACATCTAAGCCACTGCTTTTTTGGAAGTTTGCGATCTGCACAAAAGCGAGAAGAATTTCCCGCACCCAAAAGAATTAATGTTGTATTTTCTTTAAATTGTGATATATACTCCATTGTTTTTCATTGCCTTGGTTTTTGAAGTTTTGAGGTATTCTACAAAACATTTCAAAGCCATATACAATAATTCCACATAAAAAGGGCTGAGAAATAAAAATATGTTACAAAAGGAAACAGAATGAAAGAAAAAATACAAGAAATACTTAAGAGTGTGAAGTATTCTAATTTTGATAAAGACATAGTGAGTTTTGGGTTTGTCAAGAATGTTACTTTAGAGAACAATAAAGCAAAGATTTTTCTTGAAATCCCATCGAGTTCCCCAGAGGTTGCCAATTCACTAAAAGATGCGATTTTTCAAGCTCTTGAGTCTTTGGGATTGAGCGAAGTGGGAGTGGAGATTCAAACACCACAAATCCAAGAAAAAAAGGCAAGTAAAAAAAACATCGCCCCACAAATCAAGCATTTTGTGATGGTTAGCTCAGGAAAAGGAGGAGTAGGAAAATCTACAACAAGTGTCAATCTCGCTATCGCTCTAGCTCAAAGTGGCAAAAAAGTTGGATTGCTTGATGCAGATATTTATGGGCCAAATATTCCTAGAATGCTAGGACTTAATCAAACTCGCCCACAAGTCAATGATGAGTTAAAAAAACTCGCACCCCTTAAGGCTTACGGAGTGGAGATGATGAGTATGGGAGTATTGTATGAAGAGGGGCAAAGTCTCATTTGGAGAGGGCCGATGATTATGAGGGCGATTGAGCAACTTCTTACAGATGTGCTATGGAGTGAGCTTGATGTGCTTGTGATTGATATGCCACCTGGAACTGGTGATGCACAGCTTACTCTAGCTCAAAGTGTGCCAGTGAGTGCAGGAATCACAGTAAGCACCCCGCAGAGCGTGAGCTTAGATGATAGTGCAAGAAGCTTAGATATGTTTAGTAAGCTCAATATCCCAATGGCAGGAATTATTGAGAATATGAGTGGGTTTATTTGTCCAAATTGCGGTGAGGAGTATGATATTTTTGGCAAAGGCACAACAGGAGCATTGGCTGAGAAGTTTGGCACTCAAGTCTTGGCACAAATCCCACTAGAGCCAAAGGTAAGAGAGGGAGGAGATAGTGGTAAGCCTATTACATTTTTTCACCCTACAAGCAAAAGTGCTCAAGAGTACCTCAAAGCTTCTCAAAAACTCATTGCGTTTTTAGATGAGATTGATGCAAAAGGGGGAGTGGATAATACTTCCATCCAGCCAACTCAAGATCATTCTCACTTGCATTAAGTGAGGATAGGGGGTTTATTGGGGAGGGGGGAAAGGTATTGCTTTTTTAGTTTTTCAAGCAAACACTTGGGATCATAAGAAAGAGAATTTTCCTGTTTTTTTGAATCCCAAGTCGCATTCCAAGCGTGTAGAGCATAGATATTTTTATCCATAGGAAGCTCATAGTTTGGATCAATAAATTTCTTTGCATCAAACCAATCAATTTCACAAAAAAGCTCAGGCTTGACAAGAAAACTTTCCATGGAAGCATTTTTGATTTCTTGATCTAGAAATTTTGGTCCAATGATTCCCCAATTGATAGTTTTGATTTTTCTTTTTTTGCGAAGTTTTAGGAATTTTAGGATTTTGTTGGGGATGTAGTCATTTTTGTCTATGATATTTTTGGATTTCTTGATTAGCTCATCAAGAAATAGCGAGGATTTCTCTCCTTTGATTATGCAAATAGCAGAGAATGTTTTCTCACCATGACGCTCTGTTGCAAAAACAAAAGAAGAATCAAGATCAAAATGCTTGATGCAAATAACATCCATATCCACCCACCATCCTCCATTTTGATAGAGCATGTTGTATCTAAAATAATCACTAAATCCTGCAATGGTGTATTTGTTTTTCTTGCAATCAAAAATATCTCACTTTCTGGCAAAACTTCTCTAGCATCTTTGATGTGAAAGTTTTTGAAATTTTTACACTCTTTTAGTTCATTTTTGAGATATTGCATTGAGCAATCATTTGGCGTATAAGTATAGAGATGAAACTGATGCCCATGATGTAAAAAGGAGGCAATACAAAGAAGTTCTAGAGTGCTAAAGGAGTTTGTATTGGGATCTTTGCTGTGCCAAAAACTCTGAATGATTTGATTGTTGTCTAAGATAGCTATCCTTTTATTATTGATAAGAATTCATTCTAAAATATCTAATGATTGAAGCGATGAATAAAATCCCAAAAGGGATAAGCACTCCAGCCTCTGGGTGGATAATCCCACCGATACTGAATTTTGAGATAGAGAAGAAAATCCCCCAAATCATCAAAGAAAAAATCACAAGCCCAAAAGTCAGTAGGGCAAGATTGCCATATCGTGCAAGAGATGGAATGTAAGAGGCAATGATGATGATACACAAAGGCACAAAAAGAGGGATAAGAATAAAGCTATACAAAATCGCTCTTACTTTCTCAAAATCAAGTTTTTGAGAAATAAGGATTTTGGCAGAAGTAATTGCATCAATGATTGAAACTGTGGGTCTATCTTTACTAAAAGTGTCAAGAACTTTTGGGCGAAAATTGTGCAAGATCATAAGCTCTTTGACTTTATTCTGCTCCAAAACATCTTCATTAAAAGAAAAGCGATGGTTGTCTATACTTATAACCTCAGCATTTTCCAAAACCCAATACCCTCTTGTGTATGTCGCTTTATCAGACTGGATAAACTTTGTCAATTCATCATTTTTGAGTTCAAAAACCTTGATTCCCTCGGCTTTGTTGAGCAAGGGAAAGACTTTTTGGAAATAGACATAATTGTTGTTGTATTTGACAAAAATATCTTCTTGAGCATTTTGCAAGGCATTTTTATTGACAATGACTTCTGCTTTTTCTTGTGCATAGACAAATGGCGTAGCATTAAGTCCAATGTAGCCTAGAGTGATTAGAAGGCTAATAAAAAGCACAGGAGAGAGGATTTTGGATCGTGAGTATCCAAGGGCTAGGAGTGCTGAGAGCTGGGAGGATTTGAGAAAATTGATATAAAATAAAATGCTTCCAAGCACCAAAGAGAGTGGGAGAGTGTAATTGAGGGCATAGAGAGCGTCATAGAAAAAGAACAAAATCAAAAGGTTTGCCGAATCAGGGAGCTTGTCAGCATACTTGATCGTATCTGCCCCCATGAAAAAAAATTCCAATCCCAAAAAGATGATCAAAAAAAACTTTAGATAGTTTTTGCCAATAAAAAGAAAAGCTCTCATTGTTTGACTTTGTGTATGTATTGATTTTGTAGTAGAGAAAAATCTCTTGAACTTATGAAAGTCTCTAGTGCTTGCGTGCAGGAAGTGATGAGATCTGAGGGATGAGTAGGAAAATCCCCAAGGACATAAGAGGCAACAAGCTCTTTGCTCTCTGGTCGTCCTATCCCACATCTTGCTCGATAGTATTCACTCCCACAGAGCTTGTCAATAGATTTCAATCCATTATGCCCCCCATTTCCTCCCCCTTTTTTAAACTTTAGCTCTCCTAAGGGCAGATCTAGATCATCATGCACAACAAACACATCTTCAATCCTAAAATAATTTTTGAGTGCCAAAACAGCTTCGCCAGAGAGATTCATATAGGTTGTAGGTTTGCAGAGGATAAGCTCAGAGTTTTTGGCAACATAGGATTTAAAGTTTTTGTCTTCTTTAAAAGTCAAAGAGAGATTTGAGGCTAGGGCATCTAAAACCATAAAGCCTATGTTGTGTCGATTGTTGAGGTATTGTCGCTCAGGATTTCCCAAGCCGACAATAAGAAGGGGTTGCATATTACTTGGCTTTGATTACACCAACAACGGCAACAGAATCTTTTTCAAGGATCTTTACACCATTGTGAGCTGGTAGATCTCTAACCAAAATCGCATCACCTGTGTCAAGATCAGTTACATCAAGATCATAAAAGTTTGGCAAATTCTCAGGAGCAGACTGGACTGCTACTCTCTTCTTAGAAATCATCAAAACACCCTTGTTTTTAAGTCCTTTTGCACTTCCGTGAGTTTTTACAGGGATTTTGTATTTTGCAACAACACCCTTTTGAGCCATCATCAAATCAACATGCAAAAGATCATTTGTTACAGGATCTTTTTGATACTCTTGAACAACTACTTCAATCTCTTTTCCACCTACTTTTACAGGGAAGATCAAAGTTGTTTTGTTTTTAACTGCTTTGATAAAATCATTGCGTTTAAACGCACAATGGATATTTTCTTGCCCTTTTCCATAGATGTTGGCAATTAGATAACCATCATTCTTCAATGCCTTAGCATTTGACTTTGAAATACTCTCTCTAATTTGTCCTTCTAGCATTTGCTATCCTTTCTTTTGTGTGAAATAAAAGGGTTAATTATACGCTAGATTTCTTAATTTTCTGTGTATTTTTGGCAAGAAAAAAGTTATAGTTTTATTTTTATTTGTCTGTCGCAATTTTATAAATCACAAAAACAAGGAAGAAAGATGAAAAAATGGCTTATAGGTATAGTCGTAGTATTAGGATTTTGGGGATGTTCAAAAGATGTCAATCCCTATGAGGGGTTTAAGGCGTATTATTTTGGAGATTACCATAAGGCATTTCAGATTTATAGCCAAGCGTGCGAATCTGGAGATTCGTTTATGTGCTATAACGTGGCAGGGATGTATGAGAATGGGCTATCTGTCAAAAAGGACACAATGAGAGCGTTTAAGTATTACACAAGAGCGTGTAATGCAGGGATTGCAATCTCTTGTAATGCTGCTGGAAAAATGCTCAAAGAGGGCGTAGGAATCCGACAAGATCTTGCTAAGGCATTGCAGTTTTATGTCCTTGCTTGTCAAAATGGTATGGCACTAGGGTGCTATTCTGCTGGAACAATGTATTACAACAAAGAGGGTGTGCAAGAAGATAAGGCGATGACAAAAGAGTTGTTTGGAAAAGCTTGTGATCTTGGAGATGAGAAGGGGTGTGATATTTACAAGAGATTGAATGAGGCTGGATATTAAAGCCTCACAACCTTAGCCCCAAAGCCTCCCATTTGTGGGGGAGCATCAGAAAAACTCACAACTTTTGGATGAGTGGAGAGAAAGTCTTTGATGACTTTTGAGAGGATTCCACTACCGATCCCGTGATAGATCAAGACTTCATCATATCCTGCAAGTAAGCAATCTGAGATAAATTTATCCGCTCTCTCCAACGCCTCTTCAGCTCTAAGTCCATGCAAATCAAGACTAATACCTACGGAGTTTTTGGGTGCGATGATTTTGGTTTTGGGAGCTGTGGGAGTGGGCGTATTGCCATAGGGTTTGAGTGCGTGGGCTTTGACTTTGAGTTTAAAGCCATCATCGCATTCTATGAGATAGAGCGAGCCACTTTTGCCTTTGATCACACCTTTGCTTTTGCCATAGCGGATCTTCTCTCCCACTTGAAACTCTCTGGGGCTTTGTGCAAGAGGAGATTCTAGGCTTTGAGCTTTTTTGAGAATGGAGCTAGATTTGTTCATATTTTGATGAATCTCGCTTAGAGATTTTGCCTCTTTTTTTAGCTCTTTTAGAGCCTTTTGATAGATTTGCTCTAAGCGATTTTTTTCTTTTTGCAAAGTTTGGGCGTTTGAGCTGATTTGCTCTTCTAGTTCGATTCGCTTTTTATAAAGCCTCTTATTTTGCTCTTGGAGCTTCCTCTTTTCTTCGTGAAGTTCAAGTTCTAAGAGCGTGGATTTTTCAATCAAGGTATTAAGTCTTTCTTTGTCTTCCCCATAATGCTCTTTTGCCTTTTGGATAAGAGAGTGGGGGATGTGATAACGCAATGCCGTTTCAAACGCATAGCTTTTGCCAATACTTCCTTTGAGAAAACTAAAGGTGGGGATTTGATTTTTCTCATCAAAGAGTGCGGCATATAGCTCAACTTGTGGATTACTTGCCATTAGGGAAGCTAGGCGTTTGTGGTGGGTTGTGATGATGATTTTTGCTCCCCTGCTAAGCAAATGCTCTAAAATCTCTTTATACAGACTTGAGGCCTCATCTGCATCCGTTCCTAGCTCGATCTCATCGATTGCTAGAAGAAGCGAGGGGGTGTTGAGAAGAGAGGAGATTTCAAGCATTCTTCCTGCAAAGGTGGAGATGTCATCTTTGCTACTTTGTGGGTCAGAGATGATGGCATCGATGTGTTTGAAACTACCGATTTTTGAGTGAGTGGCGTTAATTTTTTGAGGTAGGAGATAAGAGGCAAGAAACACGCTTGAGAGAATGGATTTTAGAAGCATTGTTTTTCCCCCAGCATTCACTCCTGTAATCATCAAAAGATTTTTTTTGAACTCAAGGTTGAGGAGCTTTGGGTTTTTGAGATTGGGGTGGGCATAGTCTTTGAGAATGATTTCAGAGCTGTTTTGCTTGAGTGCGAACTCTAGGTTTTTCTCTCTTGCAAAAAGAATTCTTGCATAAAGATGATCAAGCTGATCGAAGGCTTTGTTGATAAATTTCAAAAAGAGCAATGATTTGCTAAGCTCACGACTTAGCTCTTTGCAGATAGAGTAGATTTGGGTTTGGTAGAGGTCTTTTAGGTTGCTTTCTTTTTCTTTGAGTTTGAGGATACTCTCAGGGCAGAGATAGAAAAACCCACTTGAGGAGCGTGAGAGGATCATTCCTTTGATGAAATGATTGAATCCTGCTTTTAGAAGAAGGCATTCGCTTCCATTGATGAGGTGAATTTGTTTATCGACTAGATAGGGGGCAAGAGAAGTTTGTGAGAGGGTTGAGCTAAGGGTGGATTTGATTTGAGATTGAATCGTGGAGAGATTTGAGCGGATTTGATCAAGCTCTGGAAAAATCCCACTTTTTATCTCCCCGTCTTCTTCAAAGAATCTTGCCATAGCAAGTAGATTGCTAGGGATTTCAATCTTATCTATCCACTCTCTAAAATTCCCTGTCTTTGGTAGAGAGCTTAGAGATTTTACAGCGTGAAAAAAGAGCAAAATCTTTCCAAATTCAAAGATATCCTCTAAGTGCAAAACTCCATTTTTTTGCAAGTGCATGAGTTGAGTATCAAGATTTTTGACTTTGGGAGGGGTGGGGAGTGTGAGGGGTTCTAAATCTTTGAGGAGTTGAGCGTAAACCTTGTAATCCCCCTCAAATGCGATACTTTTCTCTCTAGCAAAAAAGCTAGTAAAGTTGCTTAGAAACTCACTTAAATCAAGTTTTTTGGCTAAAGATTCTAGCTTAGACATTAGCGCATCTTAACTGATAGGTAATATCCCCTGCACCAAATCCGATGATAAGCCCACTATCTAGCACTTCTAAGAGATTTTCTCCTTCATATAGGTGGATTTTTCCATCAATTTGCTTGATATGAGAGGCAAAGGTAGGTGAGTAGGAAGAAAAAAGAGTAGGGAAGGGAATGTCGATATGCTTCTCTCCTGCTTTCCATACAGGCAAGATGATGAGGCGATCACAGCCTTTGAAGCACTCTATAAATGCCTCTTGATTATCCAAAAACCTTGAGTATTTATGAGGTTGCCAAATGCAAATAATTGGCAAGTCTTTGTGCTCTTGAGTGTAGATTTTAACCGCTTGAAGTGTGGCTTTGATCTCTGTGGGGTGATGAGCGTAGTCATCAATGATAATGCAAGGATTTTTACTCACAATGTCAAAGCGTTTTTTGATCCCCTTGAAGTTTTTGAGATTGGCTCTGATTTGCTCTAGAGGAAGTTCATCAAGAGAAGCAAGGATTGCCAAAGAAGCATTGAGTGCGGTATGCTCTCCAAACCCCCAAACCTCAAACTCTCCTAAGTCTTTGAGGCTGAAGCGAGTGTGAGGCTCATCATCTTTGAGAAAATACTCAATGTTTTGTATGTCCTCTTTTGGATAGAGTCTAATTGCCTCAATCTCAAGTGTGGAGAGAAAAGGATCATCCATATTGATGACCCTTTTTTTGGCCTTTAGCAAAAACTCTTTATAGCAAGAATAAAACTCATCTAGATTGTGATTGTAGCTCTCCATATGCTCTGGCTCTGTGTTTGTTACAATCGCACAATAAGGATTAGAGTTCAAAAAACTCTTATCACTCTCATCAGCTTCAAATACGATGCACTCACTTGGCACTTCTCTTACATTGCAATCAAACTCTTTGCTCTCTGCCCCAATGATTGCTCCAAAGTGAGGGAGGATAGAGCTAAGTATGGCTGTGGTTGTACTTTTGCCGTGAGCGCCACAAATGCTAAAAACTCTTTTGTCTTGCAAGATTCTCTCCAAAGCATCTTTTCTTGAAAGAATTGGGATATTCTTGTTTTTTGCTTCAATGATTTCGACATTATCAGGCTTGATGATAGCAGAGTGGATGACTAGATCTTGAGAATCTATGGCATCTTTGCTGTGAGGGATTATAATCTTTGCTCCATCTTTTTGAAGCTTTGCCACGCTTTTGTTTGTAGCGATATCAGAGCCACTGATTTGCACTCCTTGAGATTTCATATAGCGCGCAAGTCCTGAGATTCCAATCCCACCAATACCGATAAAATGTACTTTCATTTTTTATGCCTTTAGATATGTTTTGATTGTGGTTAGTGCTTTTTTGATAATTTCTTCTTCATAGACTAAGGCAATTCTTACAAAGCCACTGCCTTCCCCCTCTCGCCCTAGAAAGCTTCCAGGTAAAAGCATAATCCCTTCTTTTTCATAAAGGGTTTTGCAAAACTCTAGCTCATCTCCCACTCTAAGCCATACATAAAAACTATAAGGAGAGATAGGGGTGTCGCTAAAAATCTCTCTTGCAATTTTAAGATTTTTTGCATAAATCACTCGTGTGTCCTCACTGCTTAGCTCCCACGCCACCTTTGAAGCCTCTTGCAAGGGGAGAGGGATAGCACATCCACAATAGGTGCGATAAAGCCCATAGGCTTTCAAAATCTTCTCATCTCCTGCGATAAAGCCACTTCTAAGACCAGGGGCTGAGGAGCGTTTGGAGATAGAGTTGAGTGCTAAAATGTTTTTAAAATCAGTATTTTCCTCCAAAAGTGAGGCTTGTAAAATGCTATGAGGTGGAGTGTCTTCATAAATCTCACTATAACACTCATCGCTTAAAATCACAAAATCATATTTGAGTGCCAATCTCACCCACTCTCTTAGCTCATCAAGGCTGAGTGTTGAGCCTGTGGGGTTGTTAGGAGAGTTGAGAATCACAAGTTTGACTTCTTGAAGTTGCTCCTTTGTCAGAGAGGGTTTGAAGTCATTATCCTCTCTTAGTGGCATCAAAAAGACTTTTGCTCTACACGCCAAAGCAGAGCCTTCATAAATCTGATAGAAAGGATTAGGGTAAGCCATACAAGGATTGCTCTCTCCAAAGAGAAAGAATTGAGGGAAATTAAATAACACTTCTCTTGTCCCAAAAGTAGGGATGATTTGAGAGGGGGTGAGGGTGAGAGAGAAGCGGTTTTTGATAAAGCTGAGTTGTGCCTCTTTGAGATAATCCTCACCTTTGCTTTTTGGGTATTTTTGAAGCAAGGATGTATGTGATGCTAGCGCTTCTTGGATAGGAAAAGGGGTTTGGAATCTTGGCTCACCGATAGTGAGATTAATTACCTCTTGTCTAGGAGTGATTCCCTCAAACAAAAGCGAGAGTTTTTCAAAAGGATAGGTTTGAAACTGAGTTAGCACTGTTTTCCTTCTTGCAAGATATCTTGATGGATAAAATCTAATGCTATTTTATAACAAAAATCAATAAACAGAGCCCCGACTATCCTCAGG
>DXDJ01000024.1 GCA_019115525.1 Candidatus Helicobacter avistercoris
TACTCTACCGCTGAGCTAATCCGGAATAAATAAGCTCAATAAAAGCCGAGATTATAAAGAAAAAAAATCTATATGTCAAGACTTTGGAGCAAAAAATTTCATATTTGCAACTTTTTTTATCTCAATTTGACCATTTTGTAGCATTTTCTGACAAATTTGCTCTCCATCAAAAAGAGAGGAAAATTCATCTACACTGATAGGACGCTTCTTTAGAAGTTCCAATACATCTTCCTCGCTACTCAAAAGAGTCCTATGCTCTAGAGTGATTTGCTTTCTTGCAGGAATACTTACACATAATCCCTCAAAGACGGAAGATAAATTTTGCAATACTTGGTGTTCTACCCCTTGGATTTTATATGCTGGTGGGCGATCTAGTGTGCCCAAATCCACCCTATGCACGCCAACCTCACGCATAAAATTTGCCAAAAGCTTCATTTCTTCAAGATTATCATTGAGATTTTTCAAAATCAAGATCTCAGCTACAAGCTCTCCTTTGTAGGTGCATGCAAAATCCTTGATTCCATTTTTGATTTGCTCAATTTCAAGACTCTTGTTTGGGCGATCAAGTTTTTTGAAACATTGCGGAGTAAAACAATCAAGCGAAAACTTCACAATATCAAACTCTCTTAATGCCGCCTGAACTTCTCTCTGGCCAAATCTCGAACCATTGCTCAAAATCAATGTTTTATATTTGCCCTTGATTTCTTCTTTGATTTTTGTAATCAACTCTAAGAGATAAGGATAAAGGGTTGGCTCACCATTAGCACTAAGTGTGATAACATCAAGCTTTGGCTCATTTTCCAATCTTTTTAAAAGTGGGTGCAAAATCTGATCTACGCTTAAAACATCCTCCATACTTGCTACGCTTTTTGCACCACCAAGCTCACAATAAAGACAATCAAAATTACATTGTTTTTTGTTGGGGGAAAGATCCACACCCAAGGAAATCCCAAATCTCCTTGAATGGATGGGGCCAAAAATGATGTTTTGCATTAGCGTTTTGTTTTTTCTCTTACAAGTTTGACAAGCTCTATGGCATTTTCTCTAGGCAAATCTGGGATCATTCCATGCCCAAGATTGAAGATATGCCCCCTCCCCTCATTCATCACGGATAAAATTTCATCCACTCCTTCAATCATCGCTTCACGATTATAAAGTCTTGCGGGTTCTAGATTGCCTTGCAAGACATATTTGCCTCCCATTTTTTCTTTTGCCAAACTCATTGGAGTTCCCCAATCCACTCCAAAAACATCAAAATCTCCATCTAAGTATTCAAGATATGCACCTACACCTTTGGGGAAGAGCATCACTGGGATATGAGGATACTCGCTCTTGATCTCTTTGGCAATTTTTTTCATATACTCCCAGCTAAAACTCAAATATGCATTCAACTCAAGTGCAGATGCCCAAGAATCAAACACCATCACTGCATTTGCCCCTGCTCTTATTTGAGATTTAAGGTATCCAATCAAATCTTGAGTAATGATTTCAAGCAATGAATGCAAGAGTTTAGGATTGCTATAAAGCATTTTTTTGCTATGAGTATAAGTCTTGCTTCCCTCTCCTTCAATCATATAAGTTGCTAGTGTCCAAGGAGATCCACAAAACCCTATCAATGCCTTGTCTTTGGCAAGCTTGCTTCTAATCGAGCTTACTGCATCATAAACATATCCAAGCTTTTGATAAGAACCACTCTGTAAAAGTTTGAGATCTTCTTGTGAGCGAATTGTTTTTCCAAACTTTGGCCCCTCTCCTGCCAAAAAATCAAGTGGCAATCCCATCTCAAGTGGAACAACCAAAATATCACTAAATAAAATTGCCGCATCTACATCCAAAATATCAACAGGCTGAAGCGTAACCTCGGTGGCAAGTTCTACATTTTTGCAAAGATCCAAAAAGCTTCCTGCTTTGGCTCTTGTTTCTCTATATTCACTCAAATATCGACCAGCTTGTCGCATCATCCAAATTGGAGTATAGGGGGTTGCTTTCCCTAGGGCACAATCAATAAAAATCATATCTTTCCTTTTGTAGCAAAACTAAAAGGCAAAATTATATAAAGAAACAAAAAACAAAACAAAGGGAATAAACAGAAAATAAAAACCCTCAAAAGAGGGTTTGGGGGAATTAGAGAGCTTTTTTTGCACTCTCTACGATTTTTGAAAATGCACTCATATCATTCATTGCCATATCAGCAAGAATTTTTCTATCAAGTTCAATATTTGCTAATTTTAAACCGTGCATAAATTTAGAGTAGCTAATATCGTGCATTCTGCAAGCTGCATTGATTCTCACGATCCATAGACTTCTAAATTCTCTTTTCTTTTGCTTTCTATCGCGGAAAGCATAATACATACTTCTTTCAAGTTGCTCTTTTGCTTTTCTGAAGTGTTTTCTTCTACCGCTATAAAAACCTCTAGCAAGTTTTAAAATCTTTTTGTGGCGTCTTCTTCTTACCACTCCTGTTTTTACTCTCATTTTTTTCTCCTTTACCTATTCTTTAGGTGTGATTTAAATCAAACTTTCCCTTTTTTTCTCAAGGGGGACTAACAACTCATTCTGCAATTACGCCATACACAATAGCTTTTTTACAGAATCCATATTTGCATCATGAACATACTTGGGTGCATTCAAGTTGGCTTTTCTTTGGTGATCTTTCTTAGTCAAGATATGACTTTTGAAAGCACTACCACGCTTTACAAGGTTCTTTTTTACCTTGAAACGCTTAGCCGCACCGCGATTTGTTTTCATCTTTGGCATTTTCACTCTCCTTTCATAAGATTAAAGATTATTTCTTTTTGGGGACAAATAGAATATTAACATATCGTCCCTCAAGTTTTGCCTCTTTTTCAGCCACTGCAATATCTTCTAGCATTTCAGTTACTTTGGCAAGCAAATCCATCCCAATGTTTGGGATTCCAATCTCTCTTTGCTTCAAAAACACTCTAAATCTCACATGCTTTCCATTTTCTAAAAACTCTCTAGCGTGTTTGACTTTGTAGTTTATGTCGTTTTGTGCAATCTGCACAGAAAGTTTGATCTCTTTGATTTCAATTTGCTTTTGCTTTTTCTTGGCTTCTTTTTGCTTCTTTTCTGCTTGATATTTGAACTTTCCATAGTCCATAATCTTGCAAACTGGAGGATTGGCATTGGGTGAGATAAGCACCAAATCCAAATCGTGTTGAACCGCGAGTTCTAGAGCCTCTCTAGAACTCATAATTCCAAACTGCTCCCCATCTTCACCAATGCATCGCACTTCTTTTAGTCGGATATCTTCGTTTAATAATGTTTCTTCTTTGCTCAAAAGCTAACCTCTTTCATTTTGGTTTCTACAAGTTTAAGGAATTCACTCTCACTTAACTCATATTGTGATTTTTCTCTTCTATCGCGGATTGGCAAGATTTTGCTCTGCATTTCCTTCTCGCCCAACACGATAATCATCGGCACTTTTTGCTTCTCAGCTGTTCGCACACGCTTGCTTAAAGTTTCATTCTTGCTTGAAATCTCAGCATAGGCACCAAAAGCAAGCATCTTATCTCTTAGTTCATTAGCATATTTGACTTGCTCATTTGAGATAGGGATAATCACCGCTTGAGTTGGAGCGATAAAGAATGGCAACTCCCCTCCAAAATGCTCGATAAGGATTGCAATAAATCGCTCAAATGAACCTAAAATCGCTCTATGAATCATCACAGGTTGCTTGGCTGTATTATCCTCATCAATGTATTCAAGAGCAAATCTTTGAGGTAAATTCATATCAATCTGTACAGTCCCACACTGCCATTTTCTACCAATAGCATCTGTAATTTTCATATCGATCTTTGGCCCATAGAATGCTCCACCTCCCTCATCAATCCCATAAGAAATACCACAAGAACTTAGAGCATCTTTGAGTGCTTGGGTTGAAATCTCCCACACTGCCTCATCACCGATAGATTTCTCAGGCTTGGTTGAAATCTCCATTTCATACTTAAATCCAAAAGCATCCATAATGCGTTGAGCAAACTTCACAATGGAGATAATCTCATCTCTGATTTGATCAGGCTTACAAAAAATATGAGCGTCATCTTGAGTAAATTCCCTTACCCTCAAAAGTCCGTGCAATACCCCACTCTTCTCGTGGCGATGCACTACGCCATACTCATAGAATCTTAAAGGAAGCTCACGATAAGAGCGGATCGAGCTTTGATAGACTTTGATATGCCCTACACAGTTCATCGGCTTAATGCCATATTCTACTTCATCAATCTGTGTGAAATACATATTTTCACCATAGTTTTGATAATGCCCACTAATCTTCCACAAATCGCTTTTGAGTATCTCTGGCCCTCTTACAGGTTCATAGTGGCGGATGATATGGGCTTTTGTAAGCAAGCCTTCAAGGGTTCTTCTAAGTCTTGCACCTTTTGGAAGCCAAATAGGAAGCCCAGCCCCTACATCCTCATCAAATGTGAAAAGCCCCATTTCATTCCCTAACTTTCGATGATCTCGCTTTTTGGCTTCTTCAAGCTGGAAAAGGTATTGTTTCAAAGATTCTCTATCTGCAAAAGCGATTCCATAGATACGAGTGAGCATTTTAGCTTTCTCATCTCCTCCCAGATAAGCTCCTGCGATTTTGATAAGCTTGAATGAATGTAGGAATTTTGTATTAGGCAAGTGAGGCCCACGGCAGAGATCCTCAAACTCTCCTTGAGTGTAAATGCTAAGCGTTGGAGAATTAATCTTGCTAATCACTGCCATTTTGAGATCATCATCTTTAAATCTCTCAATGACTTCATCACGAGCAAAAGTTTGCTTACTGATTGTAAAACCTTGTTTTGCAAGTTCTTTCATCTTCTCTTCAATCTTTGGCAAGTCTTCCTCTGAGATTTTGCACCCTACTTCAAAATCATAATAAAACCCCTCATCTACTACTGGTCCGACAAAAAACTTCGCTTCAGGGTAAAGAGACTTGATTGCTTGTGCCATAAGATGAGCACAAGAGTGTCGAATGATTGAGAGAGATTCGGCAGAATTGTCAAATACTACTTCCTCACCACTTACACCCATTTCTTGAGCAGTGGCAAGATCTAAAACCTTATCTTGATACTTAATGCCTATAACTTCAGACATATAACCTCTGTATGTTTGAATTTTCATAAAAAGTTGTGATTATACTACTTTTCTCTTTTCTTTTTCCAAAAAAGCATTATCAAAAGCAAGATTCCTACGCCAATATTGATAAAAACATCTGCGAGATTAAAAACCGCAAACTCAAATTTATAATGCCAAAAAATATAATCCACCACACCCCCATATTCAAAGCGATCATACAAGTTTGAAGCTCCTGAACCTATAAGCAAACCAAAAGGGATGAAATAGCTCTTGAGCAAATCCTCTGACACCAAAAACACATAGCCCAAAATCACAATCAATCCAAGCTGGATCCATTTGAGTTTTTCTCCCAGAAATGAAAACATCGAAAACGCCACGCCTTTGTTAAGAACAGAAATGATAGAAATCACACTTCCCTCATACCTAAACCCCTCGAGGATCAAATCCTTAACATACTGATCTAGCACAAAGCACAACACGCTTAAAATTCCAAAGCTTACAACTCTTCCATAGTAGCGTTTGAAATTTTTATAGAGATTACACGGGCAGATAAAAATTCTCTTATTTTCCTCTTCTTTTACAGGATACTCGCTCATTTACACCTCTCCCAAAGCTTCTTTGAAATATGTGACAAGCTCCTCCATCATCTCCAAAAGCACTTTTTCACTCTTGCCTTCAAGGAGGATTCTAAGCTTGTTTTCTGTCCCAGAGTAGCGAATAAGATGTCGTATTTTTAAATCTTCAATCTTTTTGATTTTCTCTTGATAACCCTTAAGTGTGCTTAGATCTTCTTTTGAAGCGACATTGAGATTGACTAGTTTACTTGGATATAGGCCAAAGGGATTAAGAATCTTGCTTGCACTCTTCCCACTTCGCTTAATCATTGCCATCACTTGCATCGCACTTACAAGCCCATCACCAGTTTTGGCAAAATCTCCAAAAATAATATGCCCGCTCTGCTCTCCCCCAAAGCTCAAGTCATAGCGTTGCATTTCCTCAAGCACATATTTATCCCCCACGCCACACCGCACAAGCTCAATGCCATTCTCGCCCAAAAACTCTTCAAATGCTAGATTGCTCATCAAGGTTGCAACGATTTTGGGAGTTTTTAGCATGGTGTTTTCTTTCATATACAAAGCCAAAGCCCCCAAAAGCTTATCTCCATCAATCACACTTCCCCTCTCATCAACCACAACCAACCTATCCGCATCTCCATCAAGTGCAAATCCCACATCAGCTCGATACTGTCTTACAGCCTTTGCCAAGCCTTGAGGGTGGAGTGCTCCGCACTGCTCATTGATATTAAATCCATTGGGTTCATCATTGAGCACCACTATATCCGCTCCGAGCTCTTGAAAAATCGTTGGAGCTACACGATAGGCTGCACCATTGCTGACATCAAGCACTACGCGTGTACCTTGAAGATTGAGATCTTTTGGGAATGAGTTTTTAATCTGCACGATATAGCGACCCACCACATCATCAATCCTCCTAGAACTTCCGATCTCTAAACCACTTTTAAGATATTGCTCCAATCCTGCAGTATCATTAAAAATCTTTTCTATTTCTTCTTCTGCTTCTTCTCCGAGCTTAAATCCAAAACGATTGAAAAATTTGATTCCATTATCTTCGTAAGGATTATGGCTTGCTGAGATCATTATCCCCCCATCACATCGCATATCTTCTGTCAAAAATGCAATCGCAGGAGTCGGCATAGGGCCCACTTGAATCACATCATAGCCTACAGAAGTGAGGGCTGAAACCAAGGCGTTTTCTATCATATAGCCACTGCGTCGCGTGTCTTTGCCGACCAAGATTTTGTTGGTAATGGAATTTTTGCGGAAATACACTCCAGCAGCGATGCCAAGCTTCATCACTTTGAAGGGTGTAATATCCACTCCAGCCTTTCCTCTCACCCCATCAGTTCCAAAAATTTTCATTTTTTCTCCAAAAATATTAGATTTTGCTAGTTTTTTATCAAAAATCAAGGCATAATTTCGCCTTTAATTCTACAAAAAAAGGATTACATTCAAATGGCAAATCATAAATCAGCGGAAAAAAGAATCCGACAAACGATCAAAAGAACAGAGAGAAATCGCTATTACAGAACAAGAATGAAAAACATCATTCGTGCTGTAAGAGAAGCAGTAAGTGCAAAGGACTTGAACAAAGCTCAAGAAAGCCTTAAAATCGCAAACAAAGAGCTACATAAATTTGTAAGCAAGGGGATTTTGAAGAAAAATACTGCATCACGCAAAGTTAGCCGACTCAATGCGTATGTAAAAAAATTCGCTCTTCAATCTGCATAACCCCTATTTTATAATTCAAGCAGGTTTTTCCCTGCTTAAAGTTTTATCTTACTCTCAAGGCTATATTTATGCTTGTAGAAAAACTAAAACCTATTATCGCACGCTATGAGGAAATCACTTCACTGCTCTCCTCACAAGACATCATCAATGACATCAAAGCCCTCACAACCCTAAGCAAAGAACAAAGCGACATCGCTCCTATTGCTTCAAGTGCCAAAGAATACATCGCTACACTTGAGGGGATCGAAGAGAACAAGCTTTTGCTAGAGGATAAAGAGCTGGGCGAACTTGCCAAAGAAGAGCTAAAGAGTTTAGAGGAGAAAAAACTAGAGCTTGAAGAAGAAATCAAAATCTTACTTATCCCCAAAGATCCCAATGATAGCAAAAACATTTATCTTGAAATCCGAGCAGGAACTGGGGGCGATGAGGCGGGGATATTTGTAGGAGATCTTTTCAAAGCTTATTGTCGCTATGCAGATTTGCAGAAGTGGAAAGTGGAAATCATCAGCTCAAGTGAAAACAATGTGGGAGGATACAAAGAGGTTATCGCACTCATCAAGGGGAATGGAGCGTATTCCAAGCTCAAATACGAGGGCGGAACGCATAGAGTGCAGAGAGTGCCAGAGACAGAATCTCAAGGCAGAGTGCATACTTCAGCAGTAACCGTGGCAATAATGCCAGAGGTTGATGATGTGGAAGTGTCTATCAATCCCAATGACTTGAAAATAGAGGTGTTTAGAGCAGGAGGGCATGGGGGACAATGTGTCAATACCACAGATTCTGCTGTGAGAATCACCCATATCCCCACAGGGATTAGCGTATCAATGCAAGATGAAAAATCTCAACACAAAAACAAAGACAAAGCTCTTAAGATTCTTAAAGCTAGGATTTATGAAGCAGAGCTTGAAGCACAAAGAAGCCAAAATGCTGAAGCTAGGAAATCTCAAGTGGGAAGTGGAGATCGAAGCGAGAGAATCCGAACCTACAACTACCCACAAAACCGCTTAACCGATCATCGAATCAACCTCACGCTATACAGCCTTGAGGAAGTAATACTTGGGGGAAGACTTGATGAAGTCATCGACCCACTCATCGCCCACGCCCAAAGTGAAGCTATGGGAGGAAGTGGGGAGTAAGCCTCACCCTCTTTCCCTTGCTCCTCTCCTTTTTTATTTTTGCTAAAAATCTTTAGATTCTGATGTTTGCTCTCTTTGGTTTTTTAATCCTAAATAAAATTGATATGTTAAAAAATCTTGAAATTTTCAACATGTTCTCCTCTATATGTTAAATTTTTGGCTGATTTTTAACATAACACATCGCACTTTTATTTAAGAATTACCTCTTTTTAAATTCTTTGCTTAAAACTTGACAATCAGAAAAAGAGAGATATAATTTTTAAAAATAAAGGAGTGAAAATGAATTTTTATTTTAGCAATGGAAATGAATTCAAAAATATCAAATCTAACGAAAAGAGTTTGGAAAAAGAATTTTCAATCTTTTTAGATGCAAAACAAATAAGAAGCAAGGATATATATATTAGCACTACAAAAAAGGTACTTCCAGAGTGTCAAAAAAGAGGGATTTTATCGGTAGACAGTGCCAATCTGGATATTTTTTCACTCACAGATATTGAAGTTATTAAAAATATATGCAACGAGCTTCGAAAGGGTATTCTAGTAGATTTGGACAAAAAATCAAAGGGTGCTCCACACGCCTGTCTTAATTCAAACTATATTGATTTTTTGACCTATTATCATGCCTATATGTCATATAGAGAAAATCTAAAGTTTGAAGAAAAATCCCTTCCGACAACAGGAAACGAAAGTTTTTTTAAAGTTTTTTATAAAGAAAATTGTTCAATACAAGTACAAGCAGTCAATAGCACCAACTATCGTTCATATAGCTTAGATCGTTTTTTAAACTATTGTGTTAATCCAAAAAATGAGAGTGGAAGTAGTTATGCTCCAATTCTATTTGATGACATACTTCAACATTCAAAAATTATAATCAAAACACAAGCAAAAGACTTAAATAAAAATATAGGAGAAAAACAAATGAGCAATCAAGAAATAAAAAACCAACCTCTTAATCAAATTCTCTATGGTTCCCCAGGTACAGGGAAAACTTATAATACGATTGATAGAGCATTGTGTATTCTAGGGTTTGGAGTTATTGTAGATCAAAAATGTATACTTGAGTATGAAAAAATTAAAGATGAGCTTGCATATCTTGAAATTAACTTCAATTTCAAAAATGATCGCTCTTGTGCTAAAGCATTATTTGATCACTATTGCAAAGAAGAATATATTGAGTTTGTGACTTTTCACCAAAGTTATGGACATGAAGAGTTTGTAGAAGGAATCAAACCTATTGAAAAAGACAATGCTGTCATATATAGAACACAAGATGGAATTTTTAAAAAAATTTCACTTCGTGCAAATAGAGAAAAAGATTTTGAATCATTTTTTAAATATTTCACAAAAAAGCAAAGAACATTAAGAGGTAAAGCAGGTACTCCATTGTCTTTTGATAAAAATAGTCGAGGAACATTGACTGTCCACTTTACAAATGGAGAAAAAAATTTGTCCATTGACTACAATAAGGTAGTCACGCTTTTCAACCATTTTAAAGATAAAAGAAATGATTTTTATGCAATGAAAAATATTGCCACAGAAATGGAAAAAATTTTGGATATTAAAAATATACCACCGACAGCATATTGGACTATTATTGATTTCTATTTCAAAGAGTATCTAAAACCCTACATCCTCATCATTGATGAAATCAATCGAGGAAATATCAGCAAGATTTTTGGGGAACTTATTACCCTCATTGAGCCAAGCAAAAGAATTGGAGCAGAAGAGGAGCTAAGAGTAACTCTACCATATAGCCAAACATCTTTTGGTGTGCCAAATAATCTCTATATCATCGGAACGATGAATACTGCAGATAGAAGCATTACTAGCCTTGATACAGCTCTTAGAAGAAGATTTGAGTTTGTTGAGATGATGCCTGATGCTACAAAACTTGAAGGCAAAGTAATTGAAGGAATTAATCTCCAAAAAATGCTTACAGCAATCAATGAGAGAATTGAATTCCTCTATGATAGAGAAAAAACAATCGGACATGCATATTTGCTTGATATCAAAAATCTTGATGACCTCAAAGAGGCATTCCAAAATAAAATCATTCCTTTGCTCCAAGAGTATTTTTACAGAAACTATACCTTGATTCAAGCAGTTCTCAACGACAATGGGATGATAAAAGAAATTGAAGATTCCAAAAAAACAAGCATCATCAATTGCAAGGGATTTAAGAAACTTGAAAATATTGATTTTGAAAGTAAAACAATCTACTCAATCTCCGATGATGAAAACCTTTGGGATGATCCACAGACTTATATCAACATCTATGAGGGGTAATGCCAATGAAGCCCCTCATCTACACAATCATTGAATATCAGTCCTTTGGGGCTGATGAGATTGTCAAAACTTGGGAATCTCAAGACAAGCTCTTACAATCCGAGCAAACACCTCAAAAAGAAAAAGAGGAGAGAAAAAAACTTCTTGCTACCAAAGCAGAAAAGTTTTTCCAAACCCTAGAGAAGTTTCAAAAAAGCACAGAGCAAAACGATAAATTCCTCAAACACTGCAATGCAACCAAACTCAAAGCCCAAAACTATGTAGGGATCATCCAAACCCCTTATGGCACATTAGAGATTTTGCCAAAGTGTTTTAGAGGGGATGCTCTCCAAGAACAAGAGATGAGAAAACCAACACAAGAAGACAAACAAAAACACAAAAAAGAATTAACAGAATTTTATAATATTGAGAATTTTCAACAGCAGTTTGATTCAAATGACAAACAAAATCAACAAAACAAAGAACAAAAAACCATAATAGAATCTTTTAGACTTATTGACACCCCTCAAAAATCCGCACAAAGATTCCTTATCCATTGCCTCACATCACTCAAAGACACGCCATTCAAACAAAGCCAAATCTCTTCCATCGACACTTGCAACACCCCTTTGCTTGATGTGTTTATGCAGATGTTTTGCCAAGAGCTTTTAGAGATTTGCAAAAAGGGGATTCGCCACGACTATGGCGCTATCGAGGAGAATAGAGCTTATCTCAAAGGCAAACTTCTCTTTAGCGGACAAATCCGACACAATCTCGTGCATAAAGAACGCTTCTATACAAGCAGTGATGAATACATCACCGACATTGCAAGCAATCGCCTCATCAAATCCACTTTGGAACTTATCCACTCCAAAGCCACATCTCACGCCACTCTTACGCTTATCAATCAATGCCTTGAGGTTTTTGAAGAGATTCCAAGCAGTGGCAATATAGAGGGGGATTTCCTCTCTTGCACGAGCTCAAGGCACTTTAGCTACTATGACAACCTTTTGGAGTGGTGCAAACTTTTCTTGCAAGGTAATAGTTTTTCAGCCTATAGTGGAGAGAGCAAGGCTTATGCCCTCCTCTTCCCTATGGAAAAGCTCTTTGAATCCTATGTAGCCCACATGCTCAAAAAAAGCAATCCAAACGCAACCATCCATGCCCAAAACTCAAGCCAACATCTTCTCTATACCAAAAATAACTCACCTCTCTTTAAACTCAAACCTGATTTGCTTTTTGAGATAAAGGAAAAAGAAGGAAAAGAAAAAAGAAAAATCGTCGCCGATACCAAATGGAAGCCCCTCAAAAATGCTGAGGACAAAAAGCACGGGATCGCCCAAAGTGATCTCTATCAAGTCTTTGCTTACGCTCATTATCATGAGGCTTCTGAAGTTTGGCTCATTTATCCCAAACTTTACGAGCAAAACGACAGAGAAGAAGGAGAGATTAAAAAGATTATTGATAATCTAAAAGAATGGAATGCACAAGAACACTATTATTGCCACCCTTGTGCTTTTAAAGAAACACTAAAACATCACAAAATAGAGCTAAAAATCTTTTTTGCCCCTCTAGCCTTCCACTAGAGGATCTCTCCCTTCTTTATCCCATTATTTACGACATTTACTCTATTTTTTAGCACTCTTTATACTCTTCTGCCAACCCTTGCTTGCTCTTTTTACTACCTCAAGTACGCTATCCATTCCTCCAGCAAGGGAGAATAGCCAGTATTTATGTAAGAAAATAAGTTCGATTTGTTTAGCTCTTCTTTGCATTTCATCTTGTGTATTTTTCACCAGCACTTTGGCAATATCCATTTCTTGATGAAAAATATAGGATTGCAGAGCATCGATAAATGTGGCTGAGAAGATTGGATCTTTGAAATACTCTTTGATCTTTTCAATCTCTTTGCTAAGTTTGTCAAGCTTTTTATACTCTATGCTCTCTAGCTTATTTTCCTCATTGAGCTTTTCTAGCTCCTCACAGCATTCTGCAACTTTGAGAAAGACTTTTTCGATCTTTTTTTGCTTGGATTTTCCCTCTTTAAGCCATAGTTTGCATCTCTCAGAAATGATTTGCATATTTTGCTCTACCACTTCTTGTGTTGGGAAGTTCAAAGCAAGTTTGGCTTTTGGCTCTTTGGGAATAGAGGCAATTGCATCTTTGAAGGGAATCTCTTTGCTTCCCTCTATTCTTGCTCCTCCCTCAGTGGAGTTGATAACCTCCAAAGGATAGGGAGTGTTGGCAATGTCTCGCTCATAGAAGTTCAAAAACATCTTCCATACCGTGGTGCTTTCCACTTCCCCTCCTCCACCATATTTTGTAACAAAGACTTTGTTTTCTTTTGGCTTGATTTCATCTGCTCCATAGATAGCATCTTTTGAGTGTGAGCTTCCATCTTCGCCAAATGCCAAATCTTGACCAATAATAATGCAACGCTTAAATCTTGAATGCACCACCATTTCATACGCCATATTTGCAGCACTCATTCCAATACCAATATAGCCATATTCATCGATCCCAAAATAAGTGGTGTAGCCAAAAGGACGGAAGCTGTATTGAATGAGACCTCCCTTTTCTTCTACGGCCTTTTTTAGTCGTGGATGCACGATAGAAGTTAGGGCAAACACCACGCCTTCAAATGCTTCTTTTGGTGTTTCTTCATAGAATTTTGCCGTAGCCTCTACTCTCTCAAGTGAAAGCACAACATCAGGCTTGATTCCATGCTTATAGAGGATTGGAAAAGAAGCATCGATACAAAAGAGCGTCGCATAAGGAGCGATCTCTTTTAAAAGTGGAAGCTGTTTATAAAGACTTGGTCCAGTAGCAACAATGATGGCTGTATCTCTCCCCCTTAGCTGGGTGATAAGATCCACAAGACTTGGAGAGCAAAGAGAAGAAGGGAGATTTGCAATATGATGCTCAATCCCAACAATTGCATCATGAGCGTCATTCCCCACGGATACAACAGCATGTTCTATGGCCTTAATAAAGTAAGAGTTAAGAGTGTATAGCTCATCATAATAATTCTCATAATAATAGGCACTACAAGCCTCAAGCATATAAGTTTTGGCATAAAGTTTGGAGTGCTTATCTTTATCAAAAAGATTTAATACCTCTTGATACCCTACTTTCTCTCCCCATAGCAAAACAAGTTTGCCCTCTAAAATTTCATTTGAAAAATCAATAAAATGCAAAGCGATGAACAAAATCTCAAGCTCAAGCTCAACAACTACAATCCTCTTTCTAATCTCATTTCCTAGCAAAAGTTTATAGAGCACGCCATTTCCCATGCCATAAAAATACATATAAGGATAATAGGCATATTCGCTTAGCTCATTAAACCTCCTCATACTTTCCTCAAGCGGACTTGTAAGATAGAGAGGTTTTTCTCTTTTTTTGTCAAAAATATTATAGTTTGCCACATCCTCACCCATAAAAACTTCATATTTTTCATTAGGTTTGTGAGATTGAAGCAAAAGTGCAAGCGTAGGATTTGTGATTGCAATAGAAGCTAGATTGCTTTGGAAAAAATCTTTCATTATTGTGCCTTAAGGGTAAGATATCCCCCCAAAGAGGGGAAAAGAGGATTATTGAAGAAGCTTGAGAACGTTTTGTTGTACCGCATTGGCTTGTGCCATAGCATAGCTTCCGCTCTGTGCCAAAATGTTGTGTTTTGAGAATGTTGCAGATTCTGCAGCAAAGTCAACATCTCTAATTTGCGATTCTGCAGCCTTAACATTGACTTGTGTTACAGAAATGTTGTTGATTGTTGATGTGAGCTGATTTTGCACAGAACCCATATCTGCTCTAATCTTGTCAAGCTGAATTCTTGCTGATTCTGCCATATCCATTACAATCATTGCACCCTCCAAACTTGTAACACCAGAGCTTAGACCTTGTGCATTTAGACTCGCTTGAGCTCCGTTTGCATTTGCACCAGAAGCTGAGGCAACATCAGCATTGAAATCTCCTAGCAAAGATCGCAAAGCAATCGTAGCTTCCGCCACACCTTGAGCTGAGTGGAATCCAACATGACTAAAGTTTGTTCCACTAATGACGATATCTCTAGCATTGGTTCGAACAAGAGTTAGACGACCAACAATTGCGTGATTTGTTCCGGAGATTCCCGCGAAGTTTCCTCCTCCAAATACCGCACCTGTCGCACTCGTTGTTTGAATCGAAATCGCTCTTCCATCAATACTCTTTACATTGATTCTTCCTGTAATATCGATAAATGCCTCAACACCTGTTGAATCTTTAACCGCATTGATCGCATTGATAAGCTTTCCATCCGCATCGTTTTTCTTAACATCATTGATCGTTCCGATATTTACGCCATTGATTGTAAGACCACGCACTGTTCCTGACTGCACAGGCTGTCCTCCTGTTGCCATAACATTCCAACTTGCTCTTACACCAAGTTTGTCAGAATAGCGATTAATTGCCTCACTGAGCACACCAATACCAGTTCCTGCTGAGTTTGAAATCTTAACTGTTTCAATTGCATATTCTTCTGTTCCATTAACTTCTTTGAAATTGAAAGATACTTCGGTTAGATTTTTAGCCGCCGCACTTGCTTTCATACCATCTGCATTAATAGATGAACTCTCCATTCTCACATGTCCAATCTTGTCTGATGTAGTTGCACCAATAGAAGCCTTGATTGTTGTGTTTGAGAATGCACCGATTTGGAACTCTTTGTTAGTAAATGCACCTGAGAGCATTTGCTGACCATTGAAGCTTGTAGTGTTGGCAATATTATCCAACTCTTCAAGCAATCTTGTAATATCAGCTTGAAGTGCCTTTCTTGTCTCTGTTGTTTGACCATCTTGAGCAGCTTGGATTGCTTTTGTTTTGATCGTATCCAAGATTTTGATCTGCTCATCCATCGCCTTATCGGCAACTTGAATCATACCAATAGCATCATTGGCATTCTTGACTGCTTGTCCCAAGCTCTCACTTTGTGATCTCAAAGAATCCGCAATCGCCATACCTGAAGCATCATCGGCTGCTTTATTGATTCTAAGTCCAGAGCTCAATTTCTCAAGTGAAGAGCTCAACGCACGGTTGTTTTGCACGCCAATGGTATGAGCATTGAGTGCAGCTACGTTAGTGTTTATCCTAAAACCCATCTTGTATCCTTACTAAAAAAGTTTTTACGTAAGGACAAATAGCAACTAGTGTTCCAACTTTTTAAACACCCCTATTTTGCAGACAAAAAAACAATTTTCTTGATACATTTCACATATAATTCACAAAAGCCATTTATAATGTATGCAAAATTCATCACAAAGAGAAAAACAATGAAAAACCTTATCATCGTAGAGTCTCCTGCAAAAGCAAAGACTATTGCCAACTTTCTTGGAAAAGATTATGAAGTGATTGCAAGTAAAGGACATATTCGAGATTTACCTCAAAATAAATTTGGGATCAAAATCAAAGATAAAGAATTTATCCCTGATTATGTTGTTTCAAGCGATCACAAAGATGTTGTAGAAAAGATCAAAACTCTTGCTAAAAAATCCGATCAAATCTACATCGCAACCGATGAGGATCGTGAAGGTGAAGCCATAGGTTACCATATCACTCAAGCCATTGGAGGAGATGCTCAAGAGTATCCACGCATAGTTTTTCACGAAATTACAAAGAGTGCTATCACTCATGCTTTGCAGACTCCAAGACATATTGATATGGACAAAGTTGATGCACAACAAGCTAGAAGACTGCTGGATCGAATCGTAGGTTTCAAACTTAGTGGCTTAATAGCCAACAAAATCCAAAAAGGCTTAAGTGCAGGAAGAGTGCAAAGTAGCACACTCAAAATCGTCGTAGATAGAGAAAGAGAGATTCAAGCCTTCAAACCCATAAGATATTTTAGTATTAGTGGAATTTTTGCTCAAAATCTCAACACGGAGCTTATTGAATACAAGGGTAGAAAAATCGAAAAGCTCACTTTAAAAGATGAGAGCGAAGTAGAAGAAATGCTAAAAGTTTTACAATCACAAAGCTATCAAGTCAGCGAGATTAGCAAAAAAAGCAAAAAAACTTCTACACCTCCTCCATTTATGACCTCAACACTCCAACAAAGTGCCTCAAATCTTCTAGGCTTCTCTCCCAAAAAAACAATGAGTCTAGCTCAAAAACTCTATGAGGGAGTTCAAACCCATGCAGGAATCATGGGGGCAATCACTTATATGAGAACAGATAGTCTAAACATCGCCAAAGAAGCACAAGAAAAAGCAAAAGAAGTCTTACTCAAAACCTATGGCAAAGATTTTGTGCCAAGCAAACCCAAAAACTACACCACCAAAAGCAAAGGAGCTCAAGAAGCTCACGAAGCAATCCGTCCGACAAATCTAGACTTCACTCCAGAGATTGCAAAAGGTTTTTTGAGTAATGATGAATATAAACTCTACACTCTCATCTACAATCGCTTCTTAGCTTCACAAAGCACGGATGCGGAGTTTGAAAGTCAAACCTTACTTATCTCTTCTGAGAGTGGGGTTTTCAAAGCAAGTGGAAGCAAGCTTGTATTTGAAGGATTCTACAAAATCACTGGAAGTGAAGACAAAGATAAACTTCTTCCTCCACTCAAAGAAGGTGAAAAGCTTCAAACACAAGAGATTTTAAGCAAAGAGCATTTCACTGAAGCACCTTCTAGATATTCTGAAGCAAGTTTGATTAAAACTATGGAGAGTTTAGGTATTGGTCGTCCAAGTACCTATGCTCCTACGATCTCTCTACTCTCAAGCCGAGAATACATCAAAGTAGAAAAAAAGCAGATCTTCGCTCTTGAAAGTGCTTTTAAAGTAACGCAAATGCTCGAAGAGTATTTTAATGAAATTGTTGATAGTCACTTCACTGCAAAACTCGAAGAAGAACTTGATGATATTGCGGAGAAAAAGGAACAATGGCAAGAAGTGCTTTGGAGATTTTATGAACCATTTGAAAAAAAACTCACAGAAGGAAAGAGTGCTATCCCTTCTCAAAAAATAGCCATCCCCACTGGTGAGCAATGTCCAGAGTGTGGAAGTGAGCTAATCAAAAGAAATGGAAGATATGGCGAGTTTGTAGCTTGTAGTGGTTATCCTAAGTGTAAATACATCAAAAAAGATGCACCCAAAATCGAAAATGAATCAACAGAGGATTTTGGTGTATGCGAAAAATGTGGAAGTGCAATGGTCAAAAAAACAGGAAGAAGAGGAGAGTTTTTGGCTTGCAGTGCTTATCCTAAGTGCAAAAATGCCAAACCCCTCAATCCTACACCTCAAAAACCCCTTAAAATCAAATGCCCTGAGTGTGGAGGAGAGATTTTGCAACGCAATAGTAGAAGAGGAGCATTTTTTGGGTGTGGGAATTATCCAAAATGTACTTTTGTTTCAAAATACGAACCCATTGCTGATCCAAAATGTCCAGAATGTGGCTATATGATGGCACAGAGAACTTATAGAGGGAAAGAAATTTGTGAGTGTATAAAATGTAAAACAAAGGTGGAAAAATAATATGAAAAAAATCTCATTCTTTCTTTTTTGCTCATATTTTGCCTTTGCCAAAACCTTGGCATACACAGAGGTCAAACAGCTTGCACAGGAGGCAACAAGTGCATTTTTGCAAGAGTATCAACCAAAAGGCAAGCCAACACTGATCATCTCAAATATTACAAATGAAGCAGATATTGATATTGATCTGCTAACTCTTAGTATCGCTAGAGATATAAGACAAAGTGGGAAATACAATCTTATCAACTCCAAAGAATCAATGCTTAAAAATGCAAGAGGTATGAGAGATGATGAAGAATACAATCCTGCAACAGTAATTGAAAAAGGAGAGCTAATCGCTCCAAATATTTCTCTAAGTGGGGCAGTAAGCAAGCAAACTCAAGATGGAGTAACCACCTACTTACTCTTGCTCACACTCACAGATATCAAAACCGGTCTTTTGCTATGGGATAAGGATATTTTCCTCTCTCAAGAGCTTGATGATTCTGTAAAAATTCGCACAGCAGATGTGGTAAAATCCCTACCCATTACACCAGCTCCTCAAAAACAAGAAACAAAAAAGACAGAGGAGCAAGAGAGTAGGAATTCATTTTTTCTTCTTGGACTTGAAGGGGGATTGGGTGCTGGAGTAGATAGCTCCTTGACTTATTTTGGTGGGGCAAAGATTGGATATGCCTATAAGGGAAATTCTTTCTTCTCATTTAGTGTTTATGGACTTTATGAATTGCACAATCGCCCCACTGCAGATGAAAGTGAAGATAAAAAAAGAAGCAAAAAAAGTAGATCATGGGATGATGAAGAGGATGATAAGGAGAAAAGCTCAAATATTTATCAAGGGATAGGTGCTGGAGCAAGGATCAATCTAAGTGTGCTCTATGCGGGGGCGAATTTCTTATATGATCTCAATAGTTCAAATGTAGATTATCTTTTTGATGCGGGCTTTAGCTTTAGCTTTGGTATCGTTGATTTGAGTATTGGAGCTAGATATACCCTAGCCCCAGATCAATCAGTCAAAAATCAATTTAGCGGAGTGATTGGATTGGATTTTAGGATCTAATCCTTTTACTCAAACTCTCTGATAATTTTCCCCAAATCCACTCCACCCATTGCTTTCTGAGAGCATTTTTCATAAATCCCCTTTGAGCCTTGAAGCAAATCTTGACTAGAGATCCCATGAGCTATTGAGATTTTGGCTTCCAAAAAAGCACTTAAATGATCGCAAAATTTCAAAAACTCTCCGCACACAGGATCAAACTCATCTTTGTCATAATTTTTAAGCAACTCTTCTCCGCTTTCTAAATATATTGGAGCAAATGAAGAGGCAAGCTTATAGCGATTACTAAATTCATTTTGCGTGAAATACTCAATATCCTCTACAATATTTGCGGGGACATTGGAGAGAATTTTTTCTTGGACTGCCTCTCTCTCGATCTTTTTAAGTTGCTCATCCAATCCTTTGACATTGTGTTTAATTGGCGAGATGATATCGCGAGTAAGAATCTCAGGTAGATCATGAAAAAGCCCGCAAAGAAAATGATTGATCCTCATTTGCTTGCACACGCCCAAATCAAGACTAAGCAGATATGCACTCATTGCTACAACCAAAGTATGTCCCAAAACACTCGTTTCAGGCACTCTTGGAGTTTGACTCCATCGCTTTTGAAATCGCAATTGCCCAAACATATCAATCACTTCTTTGCTTTTTTGATACAGCACAATCTCGCTCATCCCTGCTAGATGATAGAAATGCTCCACCTCACTATCAATGATGTTTTTGATATTTTCTACGCCATACATTTTGGGATTGAAGTTGTAGATGATGTCAAACTCCCATTTTGAAGCATAAAAATGAGAAGCTCTAAGAATATCAACCTCCAGACATTTTGGAGGATTTTTGAGATACTCTTGCAGTGAAGTAAGCAAGCCATAAGGTTCAATATCTTCTCTCAAGGCCTCTACAACAAAATCCGCCAGTTCATTGCGATGATGTTTTTGGAGTTTGTGAAAAACTGGGGGTTTAATATCTGTAAGCACCATTCGCTCAAAAAACTCAAAACAAAAAAAGCAAATGAGCTTTTCCCAATCCACCTCGATTCCACGCTGAATTTCTTCATAGCGAGAAAGAAAGTAGGCAATAACCATTTTGTGTGCTTGTTTATCAAGCTCAACAAACTCCACTGGACATGCTTGATCATTCCATCTGCGAATTGAAGCAGAAACAAAGATTTTTCTTAGGAGTTTTGCACTTAATCGTGGGGATTTTAGCATTTAAACGCCTCATCAATTTTTTGACAAATATAGTGAATGATAAGGATATGCATCTCTTGGATTCTTGGAGTGTTTTGGCTTGGGATCACAATATTTGGCTCACACCAATCATTCATCTCTCCTCCATCTCTTCCACTCAATCCTACACAATGGCACCCTCTTCTTCTGCCCTCTTTTAAAGCATTGATAACATTTGCAGAATTTCCACTTGTAGAGATTGCAAAAATCATATCATCGCTTTTTGCCAAAGCTTGGACTTGACGAGAAAATATATGCTCAAAGCCATAATCATTGCCAATCGCACTCAAAGCAGAAGTGTCTGTGCTAAGAGCAATTGCAGGTAACCCCATACGCTCCACCTTGTATCTTCCTGTAAGTTCTGCACTAAAATGCTGTGCATCTGCTGCACTTCCACCATTACCGCAGATTAGAATCTTTCCTCCGCTCTTTAATACTTCAACGCAATGCTGGGCAAGGATTTCAATCTTTGTTCCCATTTTTTCACTTGTAAGCTGAGCAACTTGAATATGTTCTTGAAATTCTTGCATTTTTTATCCTTTGATTTTTTGAATAATGTTTGTTGTGCTTTTTCCATCAACAAACTCTATTAGCCTCACTTCTTGGGCAAACTCACTACCTACAACTTCCTTTCCCTCATAATCTGCTCCTTTGACCAAAACCTTTGGAGCAATCGATTTAATCAACTCATAAGGGGTAAGCTCATCAAAAATAATGACATAATCCACACATTCTAGCGATGCGAGAAGATAAGCTCTATCTTCTTGAGAGTTTATGGGGCGATCCGCTCCCTTTAAAGCTTTTACCGAGCTATCAGAATTTACCCCTACAACCAAAATATCTCCTAGTTTTTTTGCCTTTTGCAAATAGCTTACATGCCCTTTGTGCAAAATATCAAAACAACCATTCGTGAAAACAATATTGGCATTTTTTGGAATCTCGCTCACACAAGAGATGATTTTGCTCTGAGTGCAGCCAGGATGATGAAAACGGCAAATCTCTTCTTGTGTAGCCGTCGCACTTCCTACTTTTGCAACCACCACAGCAGCAGCAAGATTTGCAAACTTGCAGGCTTCTTGAATACTTTTGCCTTGTGAGAGAGAGTAGCAAAGTGAAGCAATCACCGTATCCCCTGCCCCCGTAACATCATAGACTTCTTGAGCAAGAGTGGGAAAAACCTCAAGGCTTTCTTTTTCTAAAATTCCTATCCCATCTTCGCTTAGAGTAATAAGTGGGTAAGTGAGGTTACACTGGGTTTTTAGGGATTTTAGAGCCAAAAGAAGCTTTTCTCTATCATCAATCTCAATCCCAGTAGCCTCTCTAGCCTCTTTTTTGTTTGGTGTAAGAAGTGTTGCATTTTTGTATTTACTATAATCACTTCCCTTTGGATCACACAGGATAATTTTTTGATTTTGATTTGCCAAAGCAATCAATCTTTGAGTCATCTCTTCACCCAAAACCCCCTTGCCATAATCAGAGAGAATTACCCCATCAAACTCATCAATCCTACTTGCAATCAAGCCAAACATTTGCTCCAAAACTTCAGAATCTAACTCTTCTTTGTTTTCTCTATCCACTCGCAAAATTTGCTGATTTGAAACCAAGATTCGACTTTTTTGAGTGGTTTGTCTTTGAGTGTCTTTGTAGATAAGCTCTACCCCTATCCCCAGCTCTTTAGCATTTGAGAGCAAAACCTCTCCAGCCCTATCCTCGCCTATCACTCCGCAAAGTTCTACCTCTGCCCCTAGAGCAATTAGATTATGAGCAACATTGCACGCCCCACCAAGACGATTTTGCTCTCTTTTTACCTCCACGACTTGCACTGGAGCCTCAGGAGAAATCCTAGAGCAATCCCCCAAAATATAGTGATCTAGCATCAAATCCCCTACAACTAGGATTTTTGGGGTTTTTAGAAGCACTTTTTCTCCCTTGCATAGATTGCCTTAATCTCAGGCATATAATCATCAATCCCCTGCTCTAACTCAAAGCGTGGAGAATATCCCAGATCCTGAGTGGTTAGAGAAATATCTGCTTCTGTATGGTTTTGATAGAAAGTATAGGGATTGTCAATGTATTCCACTTCAAACTCTCCAAGATGAAATTTGATTCGCTCAACAATGTCATTAAAACATCTTGCCTTTCCACTTCCTACATTATAAATCCCACCTTTTTTGGCTTTCATTGCCAAAATATTGGCTTGGACTACATCTTGGATATAAACAAAATCTCTCTTTTGCTCTCCATATTTAAAAAGTCTTACTTTTTTATTGTGCATTGCTTGAAGAGAGAGTTGCAAAATCATTGAAGCTGTTTTGCTTTTATAAAACTCTCTGGCTCCATAGACATTAAAAAATCTCATCCCAATAATTGGAGCTGTGGGATTGTCTTTGAGGATTGCTCTCACACTCTCATCCATACAAAGCTTTGAAAATCCATAGACATTCTCAGGCACTTCTCCCTCTCCAATCTTATTGGGTGCTGGAGAGTTTCCATAAGTCCCTGCACTTGAGGCATAGATCATTACCCCACCTTGCTTTTGAGTAAGCTCTAAAAGATGAAGAAAATGATCGTGATTGGTCTGCATAACAATTTCTTGATTTAGCACTGTTGTATCTGAAATAGCAGCTTGATGAAAAACATAATCAAACTTGATTTTTTCAAACAACGCACTCATAGCTTGAGTATTGTTGATATTCTCACAAATCGTATGCCCCCTAAATCCCATAAGATTTTTAAAATGTCCCAAGGATTTGAGATTTCCACTTGGGAAAGTCTCATCATTTCTAAAGCAATCTAGCACATAGATGTTTGCCTGTGGGTGATTTGCTTGAAAATAAAATGCCAAAGCACTACCAATAAACCCTGCACCACCAGTGATTAGAATATTTTTCCCTGCTAAATCATCTTGAATGTATTTCATATTTACTTCTCCTTTTCTTCAAAAGTTTGAATCTGCTGAAGAGCAATAACCCATTGCAATCCTTGGATTTCTGAAAAATCTGGCTTTTTGATTGAGAGATAAAATTTCTTTCCAATTCCAGCATTTTGAGCGGCTTGCATATCGCTTTGTTTATCTCCTATCATAATGCTATTTGTAAAATCAATTCCAAAATCCATATCCGCTTCTTCAAACATCCCTGTTTTTGGCTTTCTACAATTGCATCCATCCAAATGCGGGCAAAAATACACCTTATCAAATCCAAAACCCAATTTGCTTTTGATTTGAGTTTGCATATACTCAGTCAAGTCCAAAAAATCTTCAATCGAATAATACCCTCTTGCGATTCCAGATTGATTGGTTACAACAAGCAAGAGATAGCCTTGAGATTTGTAGAAAGAAAGAAGATCAAAAATCGCAGGATTAAATTCAAATTCATTCTTAGAATACACATAGCCTTTATCAATATTGATCACACCATCTCGATCAAAAAATACGGCTTTTCTTTTCATTGATCCTCCTTAAAAAAGTTTAATCCCTTTATAAATCGTATAAAATCCAAAACCAATCATCACAACAGCAGAGATTTTGAACATTATGTCTTTGAATCTTGAAGCAAGCAAGAGATTTGTAAGGATACCTGCCAAAAGCATAGGAATAAGAGTTGCAACACCAAAGATTCCCATTATGGCCATTCCCCTCAATGCTCCGCCACTTGCCAAAGCAATCAAAGCAAAATAATAAATAATTCCGCAAGGTAAAAGACCATTGAGAATCCCTAAAATATAGAAACTTCTCAAACTTTTTGAAGCATAAATTTTAGCAAAAAAAGCCTTGAAGCCTCCTTTTTGTGTCAATGAAGGTTCAATCTTGCTTAAAAACTTTGGAGCAAAAAGGATCAAAACTCCAAAAGCAGAGGTTGCAATACCAATAAAAATCAAAGTCCCTCCCTTGGTGTAGGGGTTGATCTCAAATACCTTTCCAGCTCCCCCACATAATGCTCCAATGAGTAAATACGAGCTTATTCTTCCTAGATTGTAGAGCAAATTGCAAGGCACTGGAGAGAAGTGATTTTGAGCGATTTTGGAGTTGAGAGCCAGCACAATCCCTCCGCACATCCCTATACAATGACCAATCGAGGCAAAAAAAGCGATGTTAAAGATGAGAAAAAAATCCAACTCCACCTAAAAAGCTCCCTTGAGTGCATCATTCATCAATTCTTGAGTTTTTTTCAAACTCTGCATTTTTAAATCTTCTTGGTCATTTTTGTTGGGATTGGATGAGGGAATCTTGGGAGTTGATTTGATTTCTTCAGGAGAGATTCCATGAGGCATTTTCACAAATACATCCTCATAGTTTTTATCCCCTTTTTTGTAGCGAATATAAACCTCGCCAGTTTGATTATTGTAAAGATAAGTATCTCTCTTGTCTGCAAACATAATCCACTCACCCCACACAATCCCCAAAAACAAAACAAGACTACAAACGACTTTCACGATATTTCTCCACGGCTTTGAGCATTCCTTCAAAAACAAGAATCTCATTGTAAATGCTGTTTTTGAAAAACTTTGAGAAAAACTTTCCATCCCCTCCAGAGAAGTAAATTCTCTTGCCTTTTGCTTGCTCTTGAATAAAACCTACGATACTTTTGAGGATCCCAAGACTGATGGCTTCTTTTGTATTTTGAGGCATAAGATCCAAATCAAGTGAGAGATTGGGCATAATCTTCAATCTCTCAGAAATTCCTGAAAAAAGTTTCAAATAGCTAGCAATCCCGGGCAAAATATATCCTCCAAGATGAACACCATTTTGCATAATATCCACGGTTATTGCACTTCCAGCATCTACAACTACACCATCTTCAACAGCCATACACGCACATTTTCTATCAACGCCCAAACCAATATAAGCAGTATCAAGAACACCAAAAGTTTCAAGAGAAATAGCATAAGGAAACTTCTTTAAAAACGCTTCTTCACCGCGTCTTGAAACACTGATATAAAAAATCTCTTGATTTTGAAATTGTGAGAGAATCTTATCTGCACGCTCTTTCCAAACTCGTCCATTTTGATAGAAATGCAAAAAAGTATTCCCAATATCACACAAAATCATTTCAATTCCAATATTCCTTTTTCATAATAAAAAAGATTCTCTCTTGTAAAGATATTCTTCTCTCTTGAGAGGCTGATCTTGTAAATTGAGGGTGTGAAATCTTTCAAATTAACGCGAATAAGATAGCCAGATCCTGTTTCAAGCACACTTAAAATATTGTTTGTGATATTAATGCTTGAAAAAGAAGCAAACTGGAACTTCAACTCACGCAAAAGTTTGAGAGTAAAATCAAGTTCTTTGATACTTCCATCAAGCGTGCTTAGATAAATTTTGTTGTCTTGGATTTTAATATCCCTGATCTCAGCATCATAAGTGTAACCTGATCCGCCATAAAGGCTAAGAAGCTTTTTGCTTGTTGCCATAAGCGTAAGAGTTTTTCCAACATCAAGAAAAATAACATTATTAAAAAATGGAGCAGAATCAATCACGATTGTTTTGTCTATTTCTGTTGTAGCTCGATCTAGGATTACAACGCTTCCATCAAGCATTGGGTAATAAATTTTTCCCCCACTAAAAACAGGAGTTTGAACAAGAGAATTTACAGCGATTGCGGAATTGGTTTTTTTTGAGAAAATCTCACTTTTGCTCTTTAAGTCATAAAGATACATCGTATTCTCATTACTCACCATTGCAACCTCACCCCCATAGATTGTTGCACTCACAGGGCAAAAAGCAATAGACATTCTCTCTTTTTCTTTTCCTTTATTATCATAGATTACAAGTTCTTGGCAATGAGAGTTGAAGAGATACATCCCTTGAGAAAACCCAATAAAAGTCTCTCCCTCTTTAAACTCAACTTTGCTCAAACCCTCTTGTGTAAGGATTTGTCGATTTTCTAAAATCGCTCCACTTTTATTGGTATCTACAATCTCTGATGGGAGCTTAGAATCAAAGGAAACTTCACCATTGACTTCAAGAGGTTTGAAATACTCCTTTTGGGAGCATCCAAAGAAAAAAAGAAAAGCAATAGCAAAAAATAAAACCTGCTTATAGCCCATAATGTCCTATCCTATTGGCAAAATCCCTCAAATCCGAATCATTGCCAATCTCATCTAATTTTTTCAAAGCCTCTTCTCTGTTTTTGTTTTGGATTGCCATATATCCCTCTTGCAAAAGAGCCAAAGGTAAAAATTCACCAAAATTTGCAGAAACAAAAGACTTATTAAGCGTTGCAACTTCATAGCTTGAATAGTGTGCAATGAGTGGATTGCTAGATTTAGCAAAGCTTGCAAGCTCCTCAACATTGTTATTTGTAATCGCTCTAGAAAATTTCATCATCTCATAAAGTTCAAAATTTTTATTTTTTAGCTTATCCCATGCTTGAGTGTCTTGTGGGTTTTTCTCAATCGCACTCATTAGCTCACTGCTCTCAATCGCTCTTTTTTCTCTGAAGTAATCCCCAGCCCATATATAAGCAAGCCAACCAATCCCGACTAGAAGCAATGCAATGAAAATATATTTGTATTTTCTAAGAAAACCCTCTATTCTAAAAACACTCTCAAGCATTTTTTCATCACTTGAAATCTCTTCTCTTGCAACCTGTAAATTTTCTTTGATACTCATCTTTTATCCTTTAATCCCACTACTTCCAAATCCCCCCTCCCCTCTTTGCGTATCCGAGAGACTCTCAACTTCTACAAACCCCACTTGTTCAACCTTTGCAATCACACCCTGGGCGATCCTATCCCCCTCTTCAATCTCAAAATCCACTTTTGAATGATTGATCAAAATCACACAAACCTCTCCGCGATAATCGCTATCAATCGTGCCAGGGGAGTTTAACACACTGATTCCATTCTTGAGTGCAAGCCCGCTTCTTGGACGCACTTGAAGCTCATAGCCATTTTCTATTTCAAACGCAAGTCCAGTCTTGATAAGCTCCCACTCTCCTGCTTTGATGATCTTTTTTTCAATAGAACAAAAATCAAATCCAGCACTTCCTATGCTCTGATATGCAGGGATTTTTGCACTCTCACAGAGTTTTTTGATCTTAACTTGCATTACTTCTCTCCAAACATAATAGGCTTGTAGCATACTTCTAAGATCTCAAACTCGCTCTCTCCATTTGGCAAGCGGATCGTAACTTCATCGCCCTCAGTTTTGCCCAATAGACTTTTTGCAATCGGAGAGCCAAAAGAAATAAGCCCCCTGCTAGGATCGCTCTCAATCCCTCCAACAATAGTGTATGTCGTTTCTTTATCTGTATCAAGATTCAAAATCTTAACCGTGCTCCCAAAGCTAACTTTATCATGAGCCAGCTTACTTGGATCAATCACTTGAGCGTTAAGCAACATCTCTCCTAGCTCTGCAATCCTTGCTTCAATGAAAAGTTGTTTATCTTTTGCAGCGTGGTATTCTGCATTCTCTTTTAAATCCCCATAAGAGCGAGCAATATCAATCTCTTTTACAATATTTGGACGCTCGACTTCTTTGAGATTTTTTAGCTCATCGCACAACACTTGATAACCATAAGCTGTCATTGGTTCTTTATTCATTTTTACCCTTTAAAAAATTTAAACAAATCATATCAAAAAACTTACTCTAAAATCTTTTGAGCAAGTCTTTTAGAACTTCCAAAAGCAAGATATTTTCTTAATTGTTCAATTTTATAAAAAAATTCCTCACTTTTCATCCCATAGTATGCACGCAATAGATTGGCCTTAGTGCATTCATCTTGCAAAAGCTCTTGGTGAATCTCGCCTTGTGCAAAATGCCCATAAAGGATATTTGCAAGTCCAATGTGCCTGAGCTTAACAAACATACTTGCAATCCAAAAATCCAATCTTTTTGCCTGATACCCCAGCACAAAAGGAGTGCCAATCAAAGCAGATTGTAAAGTCGCCGTCCCACTGCAAATGAAAGCAAATTTCGCCTCATAGAGTGCAAAATTTGCATCATGAGAGATTTCAAATTCTTCCAAATAATCCCCATAATACTCCTTCATCCGCTTTTCATCAAAATGAGGTGGGATGACAAGCACACGACGCTCTTTTTCAAACTCTTTTGCAACAGAAGAGAAAATAGGTAACATTCTCTCAATCTCTTGCTTTCTACTCCCTGGCATAAAAACGATACTCCCCTCTTCGCTTAGCTCGGTTTTGAAATGTGGGATTTCATCAAGCAAAGGATGACCGATGTATTCTGCCTTGCCTTTATACATTCCAATCTCAAAAGGCAAGATTCCATAAAGTTTGTCACAATATCGCTTAAGAGTTTTTACCCTCCAAGGCTTCCATGCCCAAACTTGAGGGAGGATGTAGTAGATGATTTCTTTTTGGGGGTATTTTTTTTTGATTGCTTTAGCAAGTGGAAGATTAAAACTTGATGAATCAAGCAAAAGCACTTTGTGAGTATTTTGGGCTTTGAGTGTCATCTCTTTGAGAACTTTTCTAAAAAAAGAAATTTTTTTGAAAATATCAACAAAACCCATTACAGAAAAATCTTTAGGTGTATAAAACCCCTTATGATCTTCTAACTCAAAAATTCCTTCAAACTCCACATCCCCAAGATGTTTTCTAAGTTCGGCAAGATGGAGATTAGAGCTTGTTTCTAAAGCACTTACTAAGATTTTCACCTAAAGCCTCCCAGTGCAAATGTAAAACCAAAATTCTACCGATTTTCAAAGTGCAATGTGTTAAAATCGCCAAAATCTCTAAACCCTTGGTGTAAAAATGGAAAAATTAAGACGAAAAACAAAAGTAATTTATGTCGGAAATGTCCCTATTGGAGGAGATCATCCAATCTCAATCCAAAGTATGACTTTCTCAAAAACCTACGATACAAAAGCCACATTAGAGCAAATCAATCGCTTAGCACTTGTAGGATGTGATATTGTGCGAGTTGCAGTGAGCGACGAGAAAGACGCTCACGCCCTCAAAGAGCTAAAATCCCTCTCCCCTCTTCCCATAGTCGCAGATATTCACTTCCGCTACAAGCTCGCACTTATCGCCTCAGAGAGTGTAGATGCAATCAGAATAAATCCTGGAAATATCGGAAGCAAAGATAGAATCAAAGCCGTAGTAGAGGCTTGCAAGCAAAGAGGGATTCCTATCCGTATTGGGGTAAATGGCGGAAGCTTGGAGAAAGAGTTTGAAGAAAAATACGGAGCAACACCCCAAGGAATGGTGCAATCCGCCCTCTACAATATCAAACTTTTAGAAGATTTTGACTTCACAGATATCAAAGTCTCTCTCAAAGCCAGTGATGTTGTGCGAACCATAGAAGCTTATAGACTTCTAGATCAAAGTGGAGTGCCATATCCCTTCCATCTAGGCGTAACTGAAGCAGGGACACTCCCTCACTCCATGATCAAAAGCTCTATGGCACTGGGAAATCTCCTGCTTGATGGGATTGGGGATACAATGAGAGTTTCAATCACTGGAGAGCTAGAAGAAGAAGTCAATGTCGCACGCAACATCTTGCGATATAGCGGAAGGCTAAAAGAAGGTGTGAGCATCGTTTCTTGTCCAACTTGCGGAAGAATTGAAGCAGATCTAGTAAGTATGGTCAAAGAAGTAGAAAAACGCCTCAAACACATCAAAACTCCTATGCAAGTGAGCGTAATGGGCTGTGCAGTCAATGCTCTAGGAGAGGCAAAGCACGCAGATATTGCTATTGCCTTTGGCAATCACGATGGATTGATTATCAAGCAAGGCAAGATTCTAGGAAAATTCAAAGAAGATAAGCTCCTAGAAACTTTTGTCTCAGAAGTTCAAGCCCTAGCAGATCAAATGGAGAGAGAATAATGGATTTTAAAGCAATCAAACTTGCCCAATACACCCTAGCCCAGACATCCCACGCCCTCAAAGTCCAAGTCCTCAATGCAATGGCTAAAAATCTTTTAGCTCATAGTGCAAAGATACTTCAAGCCAATGCTATCGATCTTGCTAATGCGACACATCTAAACTCCGCAATGAGAGAGCGACTAGCTCTGAGTGAAAGCAAAATAGAAGCTATGGCAAAGAGCATAAAAGAGATCGCCTCACTTCCCAATCCCTTAGGGCAAACACTTAAAGGTTGGCAAACTGAAAGTGGGCTAGATATCCAAAAAGTTAGTGTGCCCATAGGAGTAATAGGGATCATCTACGAATCTCGCCCCAATGTAACAAGTGATAGTGCAAGTCTGTGTTTTAAGAGTGGAAATGTTTGTATCCTCAAAGGGGGTAAAGAAGCCAAAGAGAGCAACACCCTCATTGCTAAGATTTTGCAAAATACCCTAGAGGATTTCTCACTTCCCAAAGAATACATTAGCACGCTTGAAGACTATTCAAGAGAGGGGGTGCTTGAGTTTATCAAACAAGATCAATACATCGATCTTCTTATCCCCAGAGGGGGTGAGGGACTGATCTCTTTTGTAAGTCAAAATGCCACAATCCCAGTGCTCAAACACGACAAAGGCGTATGTCATCTCTATATCCATAAAGATAGCAAAATACAAGAAGCCATAAAAATAGTCATCAATGCCAAAACCCAACGCCCCTCTACTTGCAACTCGATTGAAACTTTGCTTATCCATCAAGAGATTGCTCCAAGCCTTTTGCCCCCACTTTATCTTGCCCTCAAAGAAAAGGGGGTAGAGCTTAAGGTAAGTGCTGAAGTTCAAGACTTCATCCCTGAGAAACTACTAAATCTGCAAGAAGAGGATTTTCACAAAGAATATGGAGAAAAAATCCTAAACATCACGCTTGTCAAAGACTTACAAACCGCTGTTGATCACATCAATACCTATGGCTCCAAACACTCAGAATCTATCCTCACGCAAGATATTTCTAGTGCTGAGAAATTTCTAAATGAAGTAGATGCCTCTTGTGTATATCTCAATGCTTCTACTCGCCTTAGTGATGGAGGAGAGTTTGGGTTTGGGGCGGAGATTGGGATCTCTACAAACAAACTTCATGCCAGAGGGCCAGTGGGACTTGAGGGGCTTGTAACTTACAAATACAAGATTTATGGAGATTGGCAAGTTAGGGGATAGAGTGGAAAAAATTGAGCTTAAAGAAACTCAAGCAGTTGAGTTCAAACAATCTTGGAGGGATGAATGGCTTAAGTCATTGAGTGCTTTTTGCAATACACAAGGAGGGATTCTTTATGTAGGGGTTGATGATCATGGAGAGATCATTGGAATTAAAAACTCCAAAAAACTTCTTGAAGATATTCCCAATAAGCTCAAAGAAATCTTGGGGATTACTGCTTCAATTACCCTTCACACGCATCAAGAAAATGAATATCTAATGATTCAAGTTGAAAAATATCCATATCCTATTAGCTACAAAGGCTCATATTATCAAAGGAGCGGGAGTGTAACACAAGAACTCAAAGGAGCTAGTCTAGATCACTTTCTTTTAACTCGTCAAGGAAGAAGATGGGATGGACTTCCTTTGCCACTCTTTGGTGAAGAAGATATCGATCCTCTTGCACTCCGTCTATTTTCGCAAAAGGCTCAGAGTAAAAAGCGGATTGATGAAGATTTTCTCCATGCAGATGTAAATACTCTAATCCAAAAACTTCACCTCAAGGAAGGGGAGTATTATAAAATTGCAACAGCGCTGCTTTTTGGTCACAATCCTCAAAATTATGTTATAGGCAGTTGTATTAAAATCGGTTATTTTGCCTCAAATACAGATCTGCTCTATCAAGATGTTATAGAGGGCAATCTTTTTTCTCAAGTAGATAAAACCATAGAACTTGTTTTTAGCAAATATCTCAAAGCATGGATAAGCTATGAGGGGATTCAAAGAGTTGAAACTTTTCCACTCTCACAAATTGCTTTTAGAGAAGCACTAATCAACGCCGTTGTTCATAAGGATTATGCAAGAGGAAGTGCGATACAAATTAGTATTTATGAAGATAAATTACTCTTATGGAATGCTGGAGATTTGCCACTTCATTGGGATATTCAAACCCTTCTCTCCAAACATTCCTCCGAACCCCATAATCCAAGTATCGCATACCCTTTCTTTTTGGCAGGTTACATTGAATCTTGGGGGAGAGGAATTGAAAAAATTATTGAAGAATCAAAACATTACAATGGAATCATCCCCACTTTCAAAATCCAAAATGGATTTTGGATTGAATTTGCATTTCCAAAAAATACAAAAAGAAAAATAGGTAATAAGTTGGGTAATAAGTTGGGTAATAAGTTGGGTAATAAGTTGGGTAATCAACCCTCAAAAAACTCCACAAACAAGGAAGATAACAAAGATATCAACACCCTCACCTCCAACCAAAAAACAATCCTTAGACTTTTGGAAAAAAACCCTACATACTCTACTGCCAAAATCGCAGATAAACTTCAAATCACACAAACAGCCATAGAAAAAAATATCAAAATCCTCAAAACTCTAGGATTGCTTGAACGCATTGGCACTCCTAGAAAAGGATATTGGCAAGTCAAAAAATATGCCAAACCTTGATCTGCTCCTGCTAAATCTCTTTGAAAAATATCTATTTTTACTCCTTATATTTTGATTTTTGTAGATAAAGAAAAATTAAAAATGCCAAAGAAAGGGCAATGATTTCAAAAGTCAAGATTGAAGATACTCCAAAATGACGAATACAAAAACCACCAAAATTATCTCGCAAATGCACCAAGTCCAAAATTGACAAAAATAAATAGAAAAAAGTATCAAAGGTTATGAACTGCGCTTCTCCCTTTCTTTGGATTAGGAGTGAAAATGCCTTTGGCGGAGTGCCTTCTACTCTAAAGGTTGCTCTACGCTAAATTTCTGTTAGGGTGATATGCACCCCTCCCTTTTCTGTGCTTCCATGCCAATGCTTAAGATTGGGAGGACACGAGATAATGTAAGGATTCTTGTCTCTTCTCCCTCTGTTTGAGTGATGATTTCACCCTCCAAAACAATCAAAGTCTGCCCTGCGGGGTGAGAATGCCATGCCGTTTTTGCAAAAGGCTTAAATCTCACAAGCCCTCCTCCCATAGCTCTCCAAGAATTATCTTCAAACATTAAAGTCACCTTCACTCCTCCGCTAAACATCTCGTCAAAACCATCAGAGACCTTTTGCTCCTGAAGTGTAGTGTATTGCTGAATTTTTTGCACTTCTTCTCCTGTCGATAAATTTGAGACATTATAAAACCTGAGAGCTACTCTAAGTCAAGAGCAAAAAAGTAAAAAATCCAAAGAATCAAGAGAATGATTTTTGCTTGTATTCTCTTATCGCTCCAGAAGCTCTGTGTTGATGGAGTGTGTATGAAAAGTGGAATTATATTTGCTTGAATATTTTCAATACCATCTTTAGGAGAGGAAATGTCATTTATCGAGGTTTCACCGGTTTATAAATACGCTCACAAAGCTCTTGATTATCGCTCAATGCGACAAGATCTTATCTCAGGGAATATCGCAAATGTTGATACCCCATTTTATAAACCTCGTGATATCGACTTTGAATCCTACCTCTCAGAAGCAATGGATGAGGAGTTTGGAAGAAGCAGAAATATGGAGCTTCAAATGGCACAAACCAGTTCCAAACATCTCTCCCCTCTTGAGCAAAAACGCCAAGGTGGAACAATATTTTTTAGAGATGGACATATGGCAAGAAATGACGGAAATAGTGTCGATCTTGATGTAGAAACAAGCGAAATGGGAAAAAACAGCGTTATGTATCAAGCCCTTGTCGCCTCACTCAAAAAGCACAAAGGGATTTTTGCCTACGCTTTAGAATCAAGTAAAAATATATAAGGAATAACAAATGGCTTTTTTATCTAGTTTTGATATTAGTGGATATGGACTTTCAGCACAAAGAGTGCGTGTCAATACGATCTCTTCAAATATTGCAAACGCTAATACAACACGCACCGATGAGGGTGGGCCTTATAGAAGAAAAGAAGTAATCTTCAAAGCAATCAATTTTGACAAAAAGCTCAATGCCAAACTCGCAGAGAGCGAGAATTTTCATAAATATGAAGATCCGCTTGATGAAGGAGCAAAGGGAGAGAAAGCCATCCCCTCTCTTACAAGTGTAGTGATTGATAAGATTGTGCGAGATGACAAAAATTTCAAGCTCAAATACGATCCAAGCCATCCAGATGCTGATGCCAATGGCTATGTTGCCTACCCCAATGTCAATCCAGTCGTAGAGATGGCAGATCTCATCGAGGCAACAAGAGCTTATCAAGCCAATGTGTCAGCGTTCCAAAGTGCCAAAAATATGGCAAGCAATGCAATCACAATGTTTCAAGCATAAGAGGAGATAGAAAATGAACAAATTTGCAATCATAGATAACAATATCTCTCACATCTCTGTCAATCAAGCTCCACAACCCAAATACGATGAGCAAAAAGCAAAGAGCTTTGAGAACTTGCTCAAAGATTCAATCCAAGAAGTCAATGCAGAGCAAAAGG
>DXDJ01000025.1 GCA_019115525.1 Candidatus Helicobacter avistercoris
TATTATAATAAACAAAATTTGAAAAATGATAAAGATTCTTAATATTAAAGCATAAAAGCTAAGTTAAAAAGAAAAAAAAGAAGAGAGGAGGGGATAGCTCAAATTAAAGCATTTGAGCAAATTCTCTAAAAAGCTGTGTAGAATCTTTGGGTCCTGGACTTGCCTCAGGATGATATTGGACTGAGAAGATTGGAGAATGTTTGTATTTTACTCCCTCAATTGTTCCATCAAAAAGATTGATGTGCGTTACTTCTGCTACTTCTTTGATGGATTCAGTTACTGAGTAGTTGTGATTTTGGGCTGTGATTTGGACTGCCCCTGTTTTAAGATCTTTGACAGGATGATTTCCGCCATGATGTCCAAACTTGAGTTTTTCTGTTGGGTATCCATGAGCAATAGAGAGGAGCTGATGTCCCAGACAGATCCCAAAAATAGGAATCTTTTTGTCTATGAGCTTTTTGATTTGCTCTACTTCTTTGCTTAAAACCATAGGATCACCAGGGCCATTAGAGAGGAAAACACCTTGGATTTTTCCCTCATCAAAGAGAGCAATGATTTCATCAGCTTGGAAAGAATAAGGTTTGACAATCGTATTTAAGCCTGCTTGAACAAGCTCGTTGAGTATATTATCTTTTGCACCAAAGTCGATGGCAATGATTGTTTTGTTGGTTGCGGGAGTTTGGAAATCAAAACTCTCAAAACAAAAAGTGCCCTGTGTATGAGTTTTTTGATTTTTGAGTGAAACTTCTTGGATGTAGTTTATTTCTTCGATTCGACTGCTTGATGCAAGAGTTTTGGCAAGTTCTTCTTTGCTAGAGATTTGTGTAGAAACAATCGCCATCATCGCTCCCTCTTCTCTTAGCATTTTGGTAAGCCCTCTTGTATCAATTTCGCAAATGCCCATGATGTTTTGGGATTTTAAAAAGCTAGATAGACTTTCTTTTGATCTAAAATTGGAGTGAAAATCCTGATACTTTCTAACAAAGATCCCCTTGCAGTGTGCAATCTCTCTTTCATTATCTTGCGGGTTTGCTCCAACAATCCCAATTTCAGGCATTGTAAAAGTTACAAATTGTCCTGCATAGCTTGGATCTGTGATGATTTCTTGATATCCAGTCATCGAGGTATTAAATACTACTTCACCTACTTGTGTGCCTTCAGCACCAAAGCTTTTTGCTTGGAAGAAAACACCATTTTCAAGATAGATATAAGCAGTTTTCATAGATATCCTTTCTTTTTCAATTCTTCTTCATAGAGTTTGTTGAAAACCAGTTCGTACTCATCGCTTCCAGCAACAAGCTTTTTCTTGTAATTTTTTAACTTTTCCAAAACATTTTCTTCGGCATCCTCATAGATCTTTGAATAAGAATCAATAGCCTTAAAAATAAGATTTTTGATCACATTATCAGAGAGTGAATATGCAATGAGTTTGTCATGATTGAGTGCTTTGAGAATCTTAAAAGAAAGCTCACTGTATCGATCATCCCAATTAAGAGGAAACTTTTCTTCTTCGGCGATCTGTTTTTTTATCATCCAAAATAGCTGTCTTTCATCAGCACGCATAAATTCAATCTCTTCGAGATTTTGCTCTAGCAAAACTCTAGCCTTTTCATCCAAAGTAAGTTCTCTTTGGATATCTATTTGCATAACATCAAGGATTTTTCTCTGAAGTCTCTCAATCGATGCTTTTTCTTCAAGTAGAGGAGAATTAAACAAATCAAGTGCCACTTTGTTGGCAACATAGGGTGCGTGCTGTAATTTTAATTTCATTGTCTTAACCTTATTTTTTTAGTGAGCATTTTAACCTTTTTTAGGTTAAATTCTTTTTAAGTCGCTCTCTAAAAAATAGGTTTTTGCTGAATATTTTCCAATTTGTTGGAATTGGAAGGATTGGAGATGTCTGTATAATAGTAACTCTCTCCACGAATACTTTTCTTTTTTACTCCACTTGGGATTTCAAAATTTCTTTTAAGCCCTGGTTCGATTTTTAGAATCTGTCTAAAAAAATACGCAAATGAAGCTGGAGCAACAACTCCGCCTGATTCATATTTCCCTATGGATGTATTGTCATCTCTGCCATACCAAACAATCACTTGCAAACTTGGCGAATAGCCACAAAACCAAGCATCGACATTGTCATTACTTGTCCCAGTTTTTCCAGCAAGAGTAATCCCCTTGACTTTGGCTTGACGCCCCGTTCCTTTATTGACAGCGTCTTGAAGAACACTTGTCATCAAAAATGCCTGATCTTTACTTGTGATTGGTTCCTCTTGAGTTTGAAATTGAGTAATATTGCCCTGTGTGTCAATGATTTGGTTGACTAGATAGGGTCGAACAAGTGTGCCTTGATTGCTAAAAATTGAAAACTCCTGAGCAGCGTTTAATGGACTTAAACTAAGACTTCCAAGCACGATTGACATATCTTTTGGAATATCTTCAAATCCAAATCTTTCAAAATCACTATAAATTTTCTCAAAGCCAATCATTTCAACAAGATTGATTGTTGCAAGGTTGAGGGATTTAATTAGAGCTGTTTTGAGCGTTACGACACCATTAAAGCTTGAACTAAAGTTTTTTGGACGCCAATATTCTTCTTCTTCCATACTTTCTACATCTTGCTGTTCGCTAAGTTGGGTTGATTGCTTGTCAAAAGTTTTGCTAAAGCTTCTTGCAACATCAGGAACTTGACTTGCGGGGGAATAGCCATTGTCAAAAGCAATTTGGTAAATAAAAGGCTTAATCGAGCTTCCAAATTGGCGTTTGGTTTGTGTTGCACGATTAAAAGAGCTTTTTGCGTGATCCACTCCTCCAACGAGTGCGAGAATCTTTCCGCTTTTGCTTTCTGTAACTATCATTGCACCATTGAGGGTTTCATCTTGAGATTGCTCATGGTTTGCAGTTTGTTTTTGTCTAGATTGAATCCGCTTAAGTACTCGCTCATATCCATAGATTACTGCTTCCTGAGCAATTTCTTGATAATCTAAGTCAATATTGAGATAAATTCTGTATCCCTTACTCTTAAGATTGGGGATATAGCTTAGCTGACGCAAAACTTCATCTACGACATAGGGAGCTTTGTTTTGTGTGAGGGATTGAGAATACACATCAGGCACTTCAGCAACACTTGCAAGATATTCTTCTTGAGAAATCCATCCCAAAACTTTCATTCTCTCTAAAATATTGTTTGCCCTTGAGAGTGAAAACTCATAATTGCGTGTAGGATCATAAAAGCTTGGTGCTCTTGGCAGACCGACAAGCATTGTAATCTCCTTGAGTGTTAGGGCATCAAGAGGTTTTTTGAAATATCCTTGTGCAGCAGCTTTGATACCATAGTATCCATGCCCAAAAAAAGTTTCATTGAAATATCTCTCTAAAATCTGCTCTTTTGTAAGGCTTTTTTCTACTTGATAGGAGAGAATGGCTTCCTTGAGCTTTCTATCAAGAGTTTTATCTCGTGTAAGAGCGATATTTTTGACAAGCTGTTGAGTAAGAGTGCTTCCACCCTCAAGATATTTTCTTGCAATGATATTTTTTATCATCGCTCTTGAAATAGCATCAAAATTGATTCCACTATGCTCAAAAAACAATGTATCTTCCACTGCCAAAAGAGCTTCTATCATCCTAGGCGGGATTTCATCAAACTTTGCATAAAATCGCAATTCTTTATCAAAAACATTGGCAATCAATCGCCCCTTCCTATCAAAAATTTGCGTTGCCAGTTCGGGTTGATAATGTGTGATTTTTTCCAAACTCTCTGAGAGTGAAAAAAAGATTCTGATCATATAAGCAGAAATAATTAGAGCAAAAATGACAAAAGAAATAAGGAAGATTTTTTTTATTCTGGCAAACATCAAAGCACCTATTTATCAAAGTTTTGGAGTATTTTACATAATTTTTCTGACTGCTTTTGTGTGTTTTTGATGTTTAGACTTATGCGAATGCGAGGGGTCTGGCTTGTGGGTTTGCGAATTGAGCCAACAAGGTATCCTTCAGATAGAAGGGCTTGGGTATGCTCAAGCATTAAATCTTGAGATTTGTAAGGCAGGATTGCAAGCTGACTTTGAGTGCTTATAAGTGGGGCTAGAGCCTGTTTTTGCTCTTGAAGTTTTTGTGAGATTGTTGTGGTGTTTGAGGCGAGATAGGCAAGGTTGCAATGTGCTAGAGCAATATCAAAAAGACTAGGTGCTGTGGTATAGATTGAACTTTTTGCTTTTGTGAATAAAAAATCAATCACGCTTTTTTCTGCAAGCACAAATGCCCCGTAGCTTCCATAGGCTTTTGAGAGTGTTCCAAGCTTAATGATATGGGGGGTAGGAGGTAGAGAGTAAAAATCAAGATAACCTTTGAGATTTTTACCCAAAATACCGCTACTATGAGCTTCATCAATGATTAAAAGTGCATTGTAGGTATGAGCAAGAGCGTAGAAATCCTTGCTTGCAATGTCCCCATCCATAGAATACACCCCCTCAATCGCGATCAATCGGCGATTTTTGCAAGGAGTAGTTTTGATCTTTTCTTCTAAATCTTGCACATTATTGTGTGAAAAGAAAACAACCTGTGATCCAAGAAGTCTTGCTGGAAGCCTCCCACTTGCGTGATATAGCTCATCAACAAAAATCACATCTCCCTTTCTTACCAAAGTTTCAAAAAGTGCAACATTTGCCAAAAAGCCACTTCCAAAGAGTGTCGCACTCTCAAAACCAAAATATTTTTTCAAAAATTCTTCAAATTCTTGATGGATGGGATGGTAGCCATTGATTGCCTGTGATGCAATAGGGGAGTGATAGGGGTAGGAAGATAGCTTCTCAAAGGCAAGAGTGAGCAGATCTTTGTGAGTTGAGAGACCTAAATAATCATTGGAAGCATAATCCAATAAATGATGAGAATAAATTTGTTTGGAGCGAATAATATTTGCCTTTTTCATCGCCTCCAATTCTTTGATATAAAACAAAATTTTGCTCCATAAAATATAGATAATTTCTCAAAAAGATAATTATAGTGAGATTGTTTGATACAATTTTGCAACCAAAAATGAAAAGGGCTATAAATGCAAAATAGATTAGAGACATTGGATGCGATTCTTGAGCGATTGAGAAAAAATATCAAAGATAAGGGGTTGAAAAATTCCAAACAAAGAGAAGAGGTCTTGGCTGTAATCTATAAAAGTGGAACACATCTAAGTCCAGAAGAGGTGGCTCAACAAATCAAAATGACGGATAAAAATGCTTCCCTCTCTTCCGTGTATAGAATCTTGAGTTTTTTAGAAAATGAAGAGTTTATTTGCGGTCTAAAAACAGATAAAAGTGGGAAACGCTATGAGATTGCTTCAAAATCTCATCATGATCATATTATTTGTCTTGAATGCGGAGAGATTATTGAGTTTGTCAATCAAGAAATCGAAGATTTACAAGAAGAAGTTGCAAAAAAATACGGTGCAAAGCTTATTAGTCACGATATGAAGCTATTTGTCAAATGCAAAAAATGTATCAAAAATAGCTAGAGAGTCTTGCTTTGAGAAGATTTATTCTTCAAGCAAGATTGTGAAGTGGTTTTGTGAATCTAGGATGATATAAAGTTCTTTTTTGTCATTAGAGCGATATGTAAGTTTTTCTCCATTAAAAGCAGCATAGTCTTGATTGAAAGTAACCCTAAAGAGCTTTTTTCCTTCTTCATTGGGGTAGGGTGCAATATTGATTTTTGAGAGATTGATTTGTTTAACTTCTTTTTTTGAAAAAATTCTCTCTTTATAAGATTTGTAGCGATCGTATTTCATGCCATTGGATTTTTTGAAATCTGTATTATAAAAAGAAATATATTTTTCAAAATCTCCTTTTTGCCAAGCTTCTTTCCATTGAAAAAGCTCAGAGAGGATTGAGGCGATCTCATCTTTTGTTGCAGGAATGAAGGTATTTTCATAAGTGATGAGCAATGTGTCATTGTATTTGATTTGTTTGTCAAATTTTGTAATCTCATCATTTTCAATAGCGATACATCCTTTGGTATTTAGCTCATCTCTATTGCCATTAAGAGGCATTCCATGTATCCAAATCCCGTAGCCTGTTTTTTTGAGTGATTTGTCATAAACATTTGGATAGGAAGTTACAAACGCCATAGGACCATAATATTGATCAAGTTTTTTTAGCTTATTTAAAAGATCATATACTCCAATAGGTGTTGTCAAATCTCCGCTAACTTTTTTGTTCCCCTTTCCCGATCCAACAAGAGCATTGGTTACTCCAAGTTGTGTGAGTTTGCCATCATTGATTTGATAGAGTGTGAGGTTGGGGATGCTTTTGTTTGACACAAAAAGATAGCTGTAACTCTCATAGTAGCCATAGCTTACATCTTGGTTTTGTAGTGCAAGAAGCCAGTAGCGTTTTTCTTCTAATAGGGTTTGAATGCTATTCTCGACTTGTTGCAATCCGTTTTGTCGATATTGTCTAACAATTTTCTCAAGTGCCTCATCTGCAAAATCACTCGCATAAGAAAAACAAAGGAGAGAGGCAACAATGGCTAATCTTTTCACTTTTTACTCCATGGCATTATTTTAAAAATCAAAATCGTATCCTATTTTTTTAAGACCTTCTTTGGTTTTGCTCCAATTTCTCTGTGCAAAAACATTGAGTTGAAGAAAAATCTTTTTTTCTTCAAGAGATTCTAGCTTAAGTCGAGCATTTTTGCCTATGCGTTTTATCGTATTTGCACCCTTACCGATGATCATTGCCTTTTGACTTTCTTTCTCTACAATGATTTTGGCATAAACCTTATTGAGTGTAGGCATTTCAATAAACTTTTCAATCACCACATCGCTCTCATAAGGAATCTCATCGCTTAAGTTTTCAAACAAACTCTCACGAATGATTTCTTTGTAAATCTCTCGCATATTGCTTGTTGTGAGAATTTCTTCATCGTAGAGTGGAGGAGAAGAGGGAAGAAATGATGCGATGGTTTCAAGAAGCTGGGTAGGATCAAAAGAGTTTTTGCACTCAGTGGGAATTAGTGCTAGAAATTTATCTTCATACGCCTTGTATTGGGCAATCTTTTCTAGAACAGATTCTTTGCTCACCTTATCGCATTGGGTGAGAAGCAAAACATGAGGTTTGCCATTTGAGAGTTCTAAAAATTCTTCATAATATTTTAGATCATCATAAGCTGGGGCTAGGAATAGATTAAGATCGCAATCCCCCATAGCCTTGAGTGCTTCTTGGAGCATAAATTGATTGAGAAGTTTTTCTTGTTTGTGAATCCCTGGAGTATCTACAAAGATGATTTGAGCAAGTTCACCTTGTGCATTTGTATGATTGATGATGAAATTCATCCTCTTGCGTGTAGCATTGGCTTTGTGAGAAACCAAAGCTAAATTTTGTCCACAAAGAAAATTAAGTAGTGTTGATTTTCCCGCATTAGGGCGACCTAAGACCGCAACAAATCCAGCCCTACTCATTAGAGAATATACCTTGCCAAATCAACATTTTCTACCAAATGCTCCAGCTTCTCTCTTACGAGTTCTTGAGTGATGGTGATTGTCTCTCCTTTGTGTTCATGAGCATTGAAGCTAATCTCTTCTAGCACTTTCTCAATTGTTGTATGCAGTCTTCTAGCACCAATATCTTCTGTTTTCTGATTGGCATTGAGCGAGAGATGGGCGAGCTCTTTGATCGCTTCTGCAGTAAATTCAAGTTTTACACCCTCAGTTTCTAAAAGTGCTTGATATTGCTTGAGGATAGAGTTTTTAGTCTTTGTAAGGATTTGCACCATTGCTTCCTCGCTTAGACTATCAAGCTCTACTCTTAGCGGGAATCTCCCTTGAAGCTCTGGGATGAGATCACTGGGTTTGCTTAGATGAAAAGCCCCTGCAGAGATGAAGAGAATATGATCAGTCTTTATCTGTCCATACTTGGTATGCACATTACACCCCTCTACGATTGGGAGTAGATCTCTCTGCACCCCCTCTTTGCTCGGATCACTTCTTGAGCTTTCTTTGTTGCCTACTGCAATCTTATCAATCTCATCAATAAAGATAATTCCACCTTCTTGAGCACGCTTGAGGGCTTGAGATTTGATGCTTTCTTGATCCATTGTGTTTTCTAGTGCTTCATTTTTGAGTATTTCTTTTGCTTCTTTGATGCTTAGCTCTTTTTTTACGCTTTGGTTTGGAGAGATGATTTTGACGATTGATTCTTGAGCTTTGAGCATTTCAGGCGGTAAGCCAAGATCTGAGAAATCACTTTTTTTCATCACATCAATCTCAACTCTAAGGTGATCCACCTCGCCATTTTGCACTCTTTGTTTCATTGCTAAAAAACTAATATCATAATCTCTTTTTTTCTCTTCACTTGCTCCACTTGGAAGGGGAGGGAGGAGTTTTTTTGTGATTTTTTCGTTGATGTAGTCTTGTATTTTTTCTTGATTATTCTCTTGAAATTCTTGTTGGACTAGATTATAAGAGACTGCCACAAGATCTCTAATCATTGATTCTACATCACGCCCCACAAAACCCACTTCTGTGTATTTACTTGCCTCTACTTTGATGAATGGAAGCTTAAGCATTTTTGCCATTCTTCTTGCAATCTCTGTTTTCCCCACACCAGTAGAGCCAATCATCAGGATGTTTTTGGGCGTGATTTCTTCTTGTGCTTCTTTGGGAAGTAAGAATCTGCGATAGCGATTTCTTAGGGCAATTGCGATGATTTTTTTGGCATCTTTTTGTCCGATGATGTATTCATCAAGATACTCTACGATTTGAGGGGGTGTGAGATTGTTCATTCTAGCTCCAAAATTTTGATGTTTGTATTTGTATAGATACATAGTTCTCCTGCAATTTGTAAGGATTGTTTGACTAATTCTTTGGGATGAAGAGAGGCAAATCTATCTAATGCTCTAGCAGAGCTGAGTGCATAGTTCCCACCACTTCCAATCGCTGCGATTTTGCCATCTTCAGGTTCGACCACATCTCCTGTCCCACTAAGGATATAGATATGCTCCTTATCTAGCACAATCATCATTGCCTCAAGCTTTCTTAAATAGCGATCTTTTCTCCACTCTTTGCTAAAGTCAATGATGCTTTTGAGCAAATCCCCCTTTTTACCCTCCAAGATTCTCTCAAACATATCAAAGAGTTGAAATGCATCTGCTGTGCTTCCTGCAAAACCACTTAAAATCTTGCCGTTATAAAGTGTACGGATTTTTGTAGCATTGCCCTTAAGCACGCAATTTCCAAATGTAACTTGCCCATCTCCTCCAATGATTGCATAGCGTTTGCCTTCAAATTCTCCACAATATCCAAGTATGGTTGTTGCTTCAAACACGTTTTACTCTCCTTTGACCTCTAAGCCAAAAGAGGCGTGGATCCCATGTCCTAGATTTGCTGAGATTGTATATTCCCCTGTGTGCTTGATTTGAGAATCTAGCTCAATGTGTTTTTTATCAATCTCTATGCGATGCTTTTCTTGAAGGGCTTGAGCGATTTCATCTTTTGTAATTGCACCAAACAGCGAGCCATTCTCTCCACTTTTTTTGCTAATAACTAGTTTGATATCTTTGAGGGTTTTAGCTAGTGCTTCTCTTTGAGCCTGCTCTAATGCAAGTTGCTCTTGCTTGTTTTTTTGCTCTGCTTTGTAGCGATTCAGAACTTCATTGGTTGCGAGTTTTGCTTTGCCTTTGGCGATTAAAAAATTTTGACCATATCCATCTTTGACTTCTACAACTTCACCTTTTTTGCCAAGTGAGGGCACATCTTCAATCAATAAAACTTTCATATTTAAATCCTTTTTTTGAAGTTTTATTTATTCTATCAAAACTGCTTGAAAAGTAAGAAAATAAAACTTTTGTTCTAGAGGGAAGCCCTCTAGTTTTTATTGTGCTTGAAGTGAGGAGATGAAGTTTTTTATCGCAAGAAGGATTGAATTTTTGATTGCATTAATTTCATCTTCTCGTGAGATTTTGTCTTTACCGCCAATTCCTAGGATTTCTTTGTCTTTGACTTCGATAGAGGATTGACCTATTTCTTGGCGAATTTGCTTATTATCACTGAGGCTTAATGTAACTTGGGCATTGAGTGTATGAGTGCTCTCAGAGCTTAGGATCTTTTCATCAACGCTATTATTGATTTTGAGGTTGTAAGTTGCATTTAGAGCATAGGTGTCCTCTTTGGGTTCTGTAACGATTTCAAGGCAATTTGTTCCATTGATAATTTGGATTAAATAATCCTTGAATTCATTTTGTGAGATTGTTGCATTTCCCTCTTTTTTGATGATATTTTGAAGCATAATAGAGCCAATAGGGGCTTGACAAAGTTTCTCTTGTGTAAAAACTATTTCTTTTTGGGCACAGCCAAAAAATATCAAAGCCCCAACACAGAATGCAAATAACCGAGTTTTCATAACTTTCTCCTTGGATACAAATCTTGATAAAACTATCAAAAACAAATTATATATAATTCACTCTTGATTTTTAAACAAAGGTTTATCTATGCTAGAGCTTTTTAAGGGAGTTGTGCCTACTTGTGAGGTTTATGCTAAGTGGGAGAAAATCGCAAGAGAGAACAATTTTGGTGCGTGCTGTGTTTTTACAGGTGTGGTGCGTGATGAAAATGGGATTGATGGATTGAGTTTTGATGTGTATGAGCCATTGCTTAGAGCGTGGTTTGGCAAGTGGGAGAAGAGGGCAGAAGAGAAAAATCTCATTGTATGTATGGCTCACTCCATCGGTGATGTTCCTAATGGAGAAAGCTCTTATATGAGTGCCATTCTCTCCTCAAATCGCAAGAATGCCCTAGAGCTTTATGCTGAGTTTGTAGAGGACTTCAAACACAATGCTCCTATTTGGAAATATGATCTTAAAAATGGAGAGCGAATCTATGCCAAAGAGCGAAGCTATCATCTCAAAAACTCAGGGATTTTGAGCTAAATGGCAAGAGTTGTAAGCTTTTGTGGAGTGAGCAATAGTGGAAAAACTACACTTATACAAAAGCTTTCACTTGCTTTGAAGAAAGAGGGCAAAAGAGTATTTATCCTCAAACACGATCCAAAAAACAAAGCCCAGATTGATACAGAGGGGAAAGATAGCTATCGATTCTTTGAGAGCGGGGCGGATGTATGTCTTTACTCTCCTGCAAAAACAATCCTAATGCTTCAAAATACTTCTCCTACTCCTCAAGAGCTTATCGCTCCTTTTCTTAAAGAGTGGGATTATGTTTTTATCGAGGGGTTAAGAGAGCTTGGATTTGAGAGGATACTGGTTGCTCGTGAAAGAATAGAGAGTGGATATGAGGAGGGTGTGAGAGCTTTTGCACTCAAAAATATCAAAAAAGAGGGGGAGAATGTGCTGGATTTAGATAATATCGCCGAAATTCTGCAATGGATCAATACCAATATCAAGGATACAAAATGACAAAAATCGGAATCATTGTCACAAGCGATAGAGCGAGTAGTGGGGTGTATGAGGATATTTCTGGCAAAGCAATCATGGAAGTGCTAGGTGATTTTATCGCCAATGAGTGGGAATATTGCTATGAGGTAATTCCTGATGAATATGAGAGGATTGTAGCGATGATGAAGCGTATGAGTGATGAGCAAGGGTGTGATCTTATTGTTACCACAGGTGGCACTGGCCCTGCTCGTAGAGATGTAACTCCTGAAGCTACTGAGGAGGTGTGTGAAAAAATGATGCCTGGGTTTGGAGAGCTTATGAGGGCGACAAGTTTGCAGTATGTCCCCACAGCTATCCTCTCACGACAAACTGCAGGAATCAGGGGAAAAAGTCTTATTGTCAATCTTCCAGGGAAGCCAAAAAGTATCAGAGAGTGTTTAGAGGCAGTATTCCCAGCGATTCCTTATTGTATCGATTTGATTGGTGGGAGCTATATTGAGGGCAATGAAGAGAATATCAAAGTCTTTCGCCCCAAGGCAAAATAAAGGAGAGAGAATGAAGCTTACGCATCTTAATGAAAACAATCACCCCACAATGGTAGATGTAGGGGAGAAACAAATCACTCAAAGAGTAGCAAGTGCTAGTGGGACAATTACTATGAGCAAAGAAGCCTATGAGGCACTAATCAATCAAACTGCAAAAAAAGGTCCGGTGATTCAAACTGCAATCATTGCAAGTATTATGGGAGCAAAAAAAACAAGTGAGCTTATCCCAATGTGCCATCCTATCGCTATAAACTCTGTAAATGTTGAGGCAAGTTATGATGAGAGCAGATATGCCATTACGCTGACTGCCACACTCAAATGCGATGGAAAAACTGGGATTGAAATGGAAGCCCTCACAAGCGTATCTATCGGGCTTTTGACAATCTATGATATGTTAAAGGCAATTGATAAAGGGATGAAAATCTCAGATATTGCACTAGATTTCAAAAGTGGGGGGAAGAGAGGGGAGTATAAGAGGGGATAACTCTCTTACTGGATGCAAGATGTTCTTCTTGCATTAAATCTTCTTTTTGCGATCAAAATACCCACAAAAGCACCACATATCGCTATTGAAGCTAGGACATACCCCCATTGGTTTTGTAGGGCTTGCACAATTGCTTCAGATGCAAAGTATCCCACACATCCCATAATCACTCCCCACAACAAACTTGCTCCAGTATTCCAAAGCCAAAACTTCCACAATGGGTAGGAGCTAAGCCCAATAGCAATAGGCACAAGGCTTTTGATCGCATAAATATATTTGCTAAGTAAAAATACATAACCTCCATATCTTCTAAACCAACAAGAAACAATCGCTCTTTTCCTCTTCCACTTCTTAGCTATAAAAAATCTTTTATTAAACCTTGCTAGATAGGCAATAATCATACTCCCACTTATATTGCCACATGAAGCTATAAGAATACTTAGCATTAAATCAAGCTTCCCAAAAGAGCTTAAAATACCCGCACCCATAATCCCCAAAAATGATCCTCCAAAAGAGGAAAAATACAAGATCAAATATCCATAAACCTCAATCTTTTCTAAAATGATTTGCATTTTTTCTCCTTAAAATTGATATCTAGTATTAACAAAGTAGCTTCTACTCTCAGCAATCAAAAACGCATAGCCTGTTACCTCATCGCTTTTGTCTTTGTTGTAGAAACTGTAATACAAACTATCAGCCACATTTTTCACTCCAAAACTCAGAGAAAAATCTTCATATTTAAAATCTATCCCAATATCTGTGAGGTTGTAGGCAGGGATGGTATTTTGGGCTGCATCTTTTTGAGTTCCAAAAAATGAGCTAGAAATCCAGAGATTCCACCCCTTTGCAAAGCGACAATTTGCTCCTAAAGTGGCCTTGTAATTACTGACATAGGGAATAAGCGAGTGATTGGGGATTTCTGTCACTCCACTTTTTAGAATCCTTGCATCAATATACGTAAAACTTTGCGAAAAGCTCAAACTCTCATCCAAAAAATTCTGCTCACATGCTATTTCCACCCCAGTTCTTTGGGTGAGTTGATAGTTGCCCACCTGAAATCCATTACCAGTGTGAGCACTTCCTAGAGTATAGATCTCATCATGAGTGAGTGTGTAGTATCCTGTGAGAAAAAACATAGCGTATTCATCTATAAAAAACTTCGCCCCAAGCTCAAAAGTATCAAATGTTTCGGATTTAACATTGGTATCCATATAGCCAAACTTACTCCCTGAACCACTTCTTGAGGTGAGATTGTCAGGGTTTGGAGAGCGAAAACCTCTCTTATACTTAGCATACAAATCCCCAAACTCAAAGGCATATCTAGGTGTTAGCTCCAAAGCATAGTTGTGTCTTAGATCAGAAATGGACTTGTGGAGAGAGTAGGGGGAAATAGGAAAAGAAAATGGTGTCATGGCAATTTGCATTTCATTATAGAGATTCCTCTCCCCTCCATATCAAGCAAGCTCATAGCGAATCCCAGCCGTGGGAGAAAAGTCTTTTGTGAAGTTATATTTTTCTAATGCATAAATAGAATTGCTCCACTTTTTGGCATTTACTTGAGTGTTGATGAAGTGCTGATATCTAGTGAGGGAGAGTATGTTTCCCATAGATATATTGCCACTCCATGAGATATCAAGTTTTAGATCTCTCACTCCTTGCTGAAAAATACTATCCACTCCTACAATAAGCTCTCCATGAAGATGAGCAAATGATATTTGGCTTGCACTCCAAACTTATCATCTACAAAGGAGCTTCCATTTTGAGAAATTGAAGTATCTGGCAAGAAAAAGCTCATATAGGTGTAATCCATATTCTGGATATTTTTTTTTCATATCCTAGCTTATAGTGATGGAAGAAAGCCTTAAGTGAGAGAGAATACTCAGATCCAAACTTACCCTCATAGCCCAAAGTAGAAGAGATTCTATCTTGAGAGATGAGGATTTCTCCATCTCCTGCCTTGCTCCTATCGCTAATGCTAGGGGAGGGGATAGTGCTAAAACACAAAAGAGGTGTTGTAGCCTGAAGACTTTTGAAATACGAAACTTCACCTTGAAGTGAATTTGATGGATTGATATCCCAAGTTAAGGTGGCATTGACTCCTCCTAGGTGAGCAATATCTCCATCTCGATAACCCTCAACAAATCGATAATTTCCACCAATAGTGTAATAAAGTCCATCAATAATCTTATCTGCAACTTTTGCATCTATTTTGGCTCGACTACCATTAGAATATGAGTATTCTGCACCAAGAGAAGAGTAAAACTTCTCATAGCGTTTTTTAGTGCTAATATTTACAACCCCTCCTCGTGTCCCACTTCCATACATTACAGCTCCTCCACCTGCAAGGATTTGAATGCTTTCAATCTCATCTACACCAATACTACTAAGAGGGGTAACACCATGCGAAGAATCAAGCATATTTAGTCCTACACCATTAAGCAAGACTTGAGTATTGACATTTGCACTTGCCCCCTGACCCCGCAAGTCGATATTTCCACCCAATCCAAAGTCTGAGAAAGTAACAAAAGGTAAAGAGGTAAAAAGCGATTTGCTATCCAAAAACCCTTTGTCGCTAATCGCTTGAGAATCCACAAAATACACATTGCGATTGAGTTCATTAAGCTTGTATTGCATTCCATTAACCTCGATAGGATTTAGCTCTACTTCTTGGACTGCATAAGTCATACCTCCAAAAAATATGCACAAATAAAAGCGATTCATGATCACCTCCTAAAAATAAAGATCGCAATACTATCAAAAATAATAACAATTCTCATAATTATGTGATATGATTTTCTCACCACCAAGAGGTGAATTTTTTAAGAAGGACAAAAAATGATTGAAAGAATAATTTTACATATGAATGATCATCATAAAGATGAGCTAATAGGACTAGCTAAGCGTTTTGGAGGAGTGCAAGAGTGCAGTGAAGTTTCTTTTAGCTCTCTTGATCTTAAAGGATTGGATATTTTATGCGATGGCAAAATCGTGAGAGTAGATTTTCCCAAAGAGATTTCCTCATCAGAGCTAAAAGATAGCATTATTGCTCTTTGCTCTTCTCCTCCACATCAGGATGTAAAAAAGGAAATGATGATGTTTAGAGATAGCTTTGGCTCTGTGATTCTTGGCACACTCTCCAAAGATGGCGAACCTATTATCTCTTATGCTCCTTTGCTGAAATATGATGAAAAGTTTTTTATCTATATTAGCGAGATAGCAGATCATTATGCATCATTGAAAGCAAATCCAAAGAGAGTGGAAGTTTTCTTTCTCGAGGATGAATGCAAGGCAAAGTCTGTCATCCTTAGAAAAAGACTTAAATACAAAGCAGAAGTAGAGTTCAAACAAAAAGATGATGAATTTGAGAGGATTTTTGCACTCTTTGAGGAGAGCAATCCTCATGCAGGAGGGCTAAAAACGATTAAGAATATGCAAGATTTTCATCTTGTGCAACTGCATTTTAAAGAAGGACGATTTGTCAAAGGATTTGGAGGAGCTTATGATGTTGACTTAAGTGGAAATCTCACGCCATCAAAAGATAACAATCCTCACAAAATGGCAAAACACTAAGACTTAGGGATAAGTCCCTTAGTCTTGCTCTTTTGGTGAAATTTGATTGCAAAACGATGAGCCTCATCTCTGAGTTTTTGAAAAAGTTGCAATCTCTTATCACTTGGCAAAAGAGCAAATTCTTTGCATTCTCCATTGACAAAAGCTCTAAGAATATCCCTTGCTCTTCCTTTTGCACGATGGGCTTTGTGATCTAATTTCTCTTTTGCAATCCCGACAATACTAATGCTCACCCCAACACTCTCAAGCACCTCTTGAGCAATATTCATCTGAGCCACACCTCCATCAAGAAGCCACAAATCCGGTGGTGAGTTTTGCTCAAAATCTTTAGCTCGACGAATGAGCATTTCACGCATCTGCGAGTATTCATCACTTCCTTGCAGATGATATTGACGATAGGCTTGTTTGATGAATTCGCCATTATCATAAACAATCATTCCACCCACATTGTATGCTCCTCCATGGTGGCTTGTATCAAAAACTTCGATTCTTTGAGGAAGATATTCAAGGGCAAGGAGATCCTTGAGGGCAGATTTAATCTCAAATTCACTATCTTCAATTTTTAGAATCTCTTTTGCATTTTTGCTTGCAAGATCAAGTAGCGCCTTTTTTTCACCCTTTTGAGGGAAGTAGAGCTTGATTTTTTTTTCCATAAGCCATGTGCAATACTCTTCTTGTATTTCTTTTTGGACTTGTTCTGAGAGGATCAATCCATTTGGAGGAAGAGGAAGATCTTTTTGGTAGTGATTGATTAGAGCTTGCTGATAGAGGGAGAGTCTTTGCTCAAAGTCAAAAACTCCAGAATGTAGAGGGATTTTCTCATAATCACTTGAGATGATTTTTCCCTCTCGCATATAGAGTTTAAGCAAGATTGCAAAACTTTGATTGTGTTCAATTGCAAAGATGTCCCAATTTGCTTCCAAAGAGTAAAGATCGATACTTGAATGCATGCTGAGTGCTGAGATCTTTTTGATCCTCTCTCTTAGTGTGATGGCTTCCTCAAATCTCTCTTGATCAGCCAAAAAGAGCATTCTCTCTTCAAGTTTGGCAATAAGAGATTTTTTGTCTTTGAGATAGCCAATAGCTTCAGAGAGTAGGGCTTGATACTCTTGTGTTGAGATTTTCCCCTCACATGGGGCTTTACAGCGATTGATTTGATAGAAAAGACAGGCTTTTTTCTCTCTTAAGCATCCTTCCTTTTGCACCAATGGAACAACTTCATAGAGACTTTCTAGCACTTCCTTGCTCCCAGTGCAAAAAGGGCCAAAATACACACTATTTTTTCGCTTGATTCTAGTAATCTTGGGGCGTGGAAATGGTGAGGCAGTGTCGATGTAGATATAAGGATAGGTTTTGTCATCCCTTAGTAAGATGTTGTAGCGAGGCTTGAGCTGTTTGATAAGCGAGTTTTCTAGGATTAGAGCATCCATTTCGTTATTGACAACAATAGTTTGGATAGAGGCAACTTTTAGGATCATATTGTGAATGCGTAAGCTGAGATTGGAGCTAGGAGAACCATCTGTAACCTTAAAATAACTTCTAACACGATTGAAGAGATTTTTTGCTTTCCCTACATAGAGCAATCTTCCCTTTTGATCATAGTATTGATAGATCCCGCTTTGTTTGGGGAGGGTTTTTAGGGTTTGGATGATTGACATTTTTCTTGGATTGCCTTTCGGATATTTTCAAAAAGTTTATATAGCTTTGGATGTTTGGCGTGATTGACAAAGATTCCTTGTGATTGCTCTGCAAATTCTTGGATATAGATTGTTTCTACTTTCTCAAAGTAGGTAGCATAATGCTTTGGAGGGGTAAAATATCTTCCTGTTGTATTTTTTGGTAAGGGCTTAGGATAAAAGAAAGTGATTTTTTGGCATTTTCCAATCAGTGGGAAAATCTCTTGGGCGGCTTGGAGTGTAAAAAAAATAGTTTGAGAGTGATAAGTGTTGTATTCAGAAATAAGTGTTGGATTTTTGAGGGCAAAGTATAAATTCTGCCCTCTTTGATATCCAAAAGCTATATACTTACGCATTTGTATTGGTAGAGATGAGATGAGTTTGTTTATCTCATCAAAAGTTTTTAGCCTTTGAAACTGATGTTGTTCTTTAATAAGGGAGATAATACTATGAGAACTTTTCATTTGCTCATTTTAGCATACGCTTTTTTACTTTTGGGTTGTGGTTACAAAACAACTCCGGTTTGGGTTGATTCAAATCCTAAGCAGACTCAATCACAATGAAATACGATGTGATCATTGTAGGGGCTGGTGTAGGGGGGTTGTATTGTGCTATGAATCTACCAAAGACACTTAAGGTTTTGGTAGTGTGCAAAGGTGAGCCGTGGGAGTGCAATACTTTTTATGCTCAAGGAGGAATAAGCATATCTACTGATAAGGAAGATGTTCAAAGTCATATTGAAGACACTTTGGGGGCAGGAAGCTTTACAAACAATCCTTCAAGCGTAGAATATCTTTGCAAAAGCTCTCTGGGAGTGATTGAGGATCTTGAAAAAATAGGCTTAAGAGTAGATAGAGATGAGGCTGGAAGGGTGCTGTATGCCAAAGAGGGGGGACACCAAAAAGCAAGGATTGTGCATTTTGATGGAGATGGAAGTGGAAGATATCTGCACACCCATCTAATCACCCATCTTCATCATCTACTATGGAAACAATCTAGCGTTGTAGATTTGCTTATTGATAATGGTAGGTGCTATGGAGTGAGTTTGGAGAGTAGGGGGGAGATCCACCGAATCTATGCAAAATATGTTGTCCTTGCAAGTGGAGGAGTGGGAGGATTGTATCGCTATCATACCAATGCCTCAACCATCAGCGGTGAGATCCATGGAATGATACTTGAACATCATGGAAGACTCCAAGATATGGAGATGATGCAGTTTCACCCTACGGCTTTCATCCAAGCTAGCAGTGCGAGAAAACCCCTTATTAGCGAAGCTGTGAGAGGTGAGGGAGGAAAAATTGTTGATAGCAAGGGGAGGAGATTTCTTTTTGATTACGATGCAAGAGGAGAGTTAGCACCTAGAGATATAGTCTCACGAGGAATCTTCAACTACACAATGAAAAACAATGAAAAAGCCTTTTTGGATCTCTCAAGTTTTACTCAAGAGAGTTTTTCCAAACGCTTCCCCAATATCTATCACTCTCTTACCTCTCACCGTCTTAAAGTTCCAGAAGATAAGATCCCTATCTCTCCTGCCTTTCATTATTCTATGGGGGGGATTGAAGTTGATGAGAGTGGAAGAGTGATTGGGATTGATCATCTTTATGCACTAGGAGAATGTGCCAATAATGGTGTGCATGGAGCCAATCGTCTCGCTTCAAACTCTTTGCTTGAGGGGATTGTTTATGGGAAGAGGGTAGCTGAGGAGATTCTTGCTCAAGATTTTGGAGGAGAGAGCAGACAGATTTTTCCTGAGCTTAGAGAAAAGCTTATTCTTGAGAATGATCATAGATTAAAAGAATTTTTGAGAGGAATTATGTGGGAGAAAGTGGGGATACTTAGAACATCTGAAGGGCTAAACTCTGCACTTGGAGGAATAGAGGCGATGCTTCAATCCAACATAGGCAGAATGTTAAAACTTCGATTGCTTTGTGCAAAAGAAATTATCCTTCAAGCCCTTCAAAGAAAGCAGAGCTTAGGGGCTCACTACATCATAGACGATGTTTGATGTATTTGATAGGGACTTTGAAAATCACTTTTCGCACGACTTTCCCCACTTCTTCTGCATAGCCAATCCCTACACCATGAACATCAAATGGGAACAAAACCGCCATCTCTTTTGAGCTAAGTTTGAGATAGTTGAGCTTCTCTTTTGGTGTATGCACTTCCAGATCTTTTTCTTTATCGTAGTTTTGCAAGAGAGTAAATTTGTCTTTGCTACCGATCAAATACCCCTCAAATCCCTCAACTACCACTTGGAAATCAATATAATCTTGATGAGATTCAAAAAACCCATTTTCTTCACTTTTAAGAGCATAGCAATGAGCGATATAGAACATCCCATAATCTAGCTCTACACGATAATTCTCTCCAACACCTAAGGCTTGAAGTCTAGAGAGTGCCTCACCTGCAAAAACACTCTCAATCCCAATAAGCAAACTCTCCAGCTCTTGGGTTTTACTAAAAAGAGGTTTAAGATCCTCAATCTTTCCAAAAATTGCCATATTTTCTCCTTTATTTGAGATAGGGCTAGATTGTATCAAAAAGAGCAAAAAAGGTTAAAAGTTTTATTGATAAAATTCATCGCTACATTAAAAAGTGGATAACAAAATCACATACAAAGGAGCAAAAATGCTATCAAAAGAAGTAGTAAAGAAACTTAATGATCAGATCAACAAAGAGATGTTTTCTGCAAATCTATATTTAAGTATGAGTTCTTGGTGTTATTCTAATGGCTATGATGGTGCTGGAGATTTTTTGTTTGCACACGCTGATGAAGAAAGTGCTCATGCCAAAAAACTTATCGTTTATTTGAATGAAACGGATTCTCAAGTTACGCTTGAGGCAATCCAAAAGCCCCAAAATGAGTTTGCATCTCTGCTTGATGTATTTGAAAAAACTTTCAATCACGAAATGGATATTACAGCAAGCATCAATGATTTGGTAGATTTCACTTTGTCTTGCAAAGATTATGCGACTTTTAATTTCTTGCAATGGTATGTTTCTGAACAACACGAAGAAGAAGCATTGTTTAGATCTATTGTTGATAAGCTAAAAATGGTAAGCGATAGTGGCAATGGACTTTATCTTGCAGATCAATACATCAAAGGACTTTTGTCTAAATAAAGATTTTTAAGACAAAAAGAGGGGGTGAATACACTTTTTTAAAAAGCAACAAATATTTTTCCAAAAAATGGTATAACGCCTCTTTTATAATCATTTTTAAGGAAAGCAATGAAATTTGAGATTTCAAAAACTGCCAATCTCCCCACTGCTTTTGGAGATTTTAAACTCACGGCCTTTAGAGAATATACTCAAAATATCGAGGGTAGGGCATGTGAGCTAGAACACCTTGTCATCTGCTCAGAAACACTCCCTCAAATCCCTCTAGTGCGTCTACACTCCGAATGTCTTACAGGTGATGTGCTTAGCTCTTTGAAGTGTGATTGTGGAGGGGAGCTTCATCTTGCACTCAAACTCATCGCACAGCAAGGAGGGATGCTTCTGTATCTTCGCCAAGAGGGAAGGGGGATTGGGCTATTTAACAAAATCAATGCTTATGCACTTCAAGATAGGGGACTTGACACAGTAGAAGCAAATGAGGCTTTGGGATTCCCAAAAGATGCAAGAGATTATGCGATTGTTGGAGAGATGTTTAAGCACTTTGATCTCAAAGAGATCAATCTCCTCACAAATAATCCCAAAAAAATCGACTTGCTCTCAAAGTTTGTCAAAGTCAATCGCTCGCCAATCATTATCGAGCCAAACTGCCACAATGAGCATTATCTACAAGTCAAAAAAGAAAAAATGGGGCATTTGCTCTAAAAGGAGAAAGAATGAAAAGCAATATTAGCTATCAAGAGAGTATTGAGATTTTGCACTCGCTTCAGATTCGACCAAAAGGAATAGAGAAAATCCCATTCACCCAAGCTCTAGGCAGAATCCTAGCAGAAGATATTATCGCAGAAGAGAATATGCCCAAGCATCCTACATCAGCAATGGATGGTTATGCATTAAACTACGAGGATGTGCCACTACTTTTTGGCAGTGGTGTGCAAGTGCTATCAGTCAATAAAGCAGGGGGGAGTGAGGAGAAAATCGCCCAAAGAGGAGGGTGTATAAAAACTTTCACTGGGGCAAAAATCCCTACAAACTGCGACACTCTAGTTTTGGTAGAAGAAGTTAGAGAAGAAGAGGGAAAAATCTTTGCACTTGAGGGGATGGAGTTTAAGAAGAATAAATGGATACGAGTAGTGGGGGAAAACTACATAAAAGGTGAGGTATTGCTAACAAAGGGGAGCAAAATCACTCCCTTTGAGGTTGCACTTTTAGCTGAACTAAATTGTGTTTTTGTCTGCGTATATCTCAAGCCAAAAGTTGCTATCCTAAGCGGTGGGGATGAGATTATTGAAGTAGGGGAGAGGGAGAGAGAAAATAGTATTAGAAGTGTCAATAATCATCTACTTCAGGCTCTTTGCACTTCAATGGGAGCTGAGGGAAGGATCTATCCACTCCTAGCAGACAATAAAGAGCAAATTGGCAAGCAAGTCAAAGAGGCTTTGAGAGATTGTGATGTGCTTATCACTACTGGAGGGGCGAGTAAGGGGGACTTTGATTACACTCAAGAAGTGATCAAAGAAGTATGCAATATGCAGTTTAAGGGCGTAAGGATGAAGCCAGGCAAACCAGTGGGGTTTGGGATAAGCAAAGAGGGGCAATATGTTTTCACGCTCCCAGGATTTCCTAACTCTTCCGCAGTAACCTTTATGCTCTTTGCAAGAGTGATTCTGGGCAAACTTCTTGGCACAACCCCTGCTCTTGAGCCACTTCAAGCACGATTGAGTCAAGGTATCAAAAAAGCAGATAGCCGAATGGAGTTTAGAATCTGCAATTTAAGAGTGCAAAATGGGATTTATGAGGTAGGATTTTGGGATAAAAAAACCCTACAAAGCTCGGTAGTCAATAATTTTTGCTCCAAGAGCGCATTGATGATTTTGCAAGAGGGTGGGAGCGATTTACAAGAGGGTGAAATGGTGGAAATCTTACTTTTAGATTCACTAATCAAACTATAAAAGGAGAAAAAATGGCAAAGGTTAAAGTAGAGTTTTTGGGTCCAATAGGGCTAGAGGCAAAGGAGTTTGATGTAGCAAATCTTCAAGAGCTAAGAAGTGAGTTTCAAAAAATTGAGGCACTTAGCGAGTGGCTAAAGCTTAGCGCAGTTGCACTCAATGATGAAATCATCGAAGATCTAAATACCCCCCTAAAAGATGGAGATAGACTAGTGCTTCTCCCCCCAGTTTGTGGTGGATGAGAGGAATCCCCCTCAAGCCACGCACATCCATTTATCAATCCCCAGTTTCTTCTAAAATCAACAAAAGATCAAAAACAAGCCCTAGAATCGATTTTGTAATGTAAAGATACGATTCAAAATCAAAAAAGCATTTTAAAAGCCATTTTTGAGCGTCTTGATTTTTGTGAAATCTTATAAATTCAGCAAATAAATAAAGTGAGTGTGTGAAAGAGGGCTATATTTTTTGGTTTTTATTTTGGTTTGAAAATTATGGTTTTCATAACTAAAATTAAAACATTTATCCCAAAAATGGGCTAAGGTAGTGTCTAATACTTTGAAGCAAAAAATTCCTCCAAACAAAACAAGCCCTAGAATCGATTTTGTAATGTAAAGATACGATTCAAAAATCAAAAAAGCGTTTTAAAAGTCATTTTTGAGCATTTTTGCAAAACTTGCAGATAAATGTATTTTGTAAAACCCCTTTTTGAAGTTAGAATTGCGTTTTCATAACCAAAATCTAGTTTTCATCAACCAAACAAAAAGGAATGCAAATGCGATACACACTTGATTACTATAAAGATTTTAATGCCACCCTACTCTTTTGGATTACGCGTTTTATCCGCTATAAGCTCACCACTCTCTCAAATACAGCAGTCCAAGATAAGCAACGCCTCTCTTTGATGGTGGGGAAACTTCAGCAAGGAGTGAAAAATATTGCAGAGCTAGAGACGATTTGTAAGGAAGCACGAAATGCAGGGCTTAAGGGGATTGCTACTTATGCAAATCCCCTATTTAAGCTCTATCCTTATTTATGTGCTTTGGGGCTAGATAGTATGAGGAGGGTTGATGAAGAGTGCTTGAGTGATTTTCTTTTGATTGAAGGCAGTGGGCTAAGTCCTGCGAGTAAAAAAAACTATCGCATCGCTATTATTGGGTTTTTTGGCTACATTGATAAGCAAAACGAAGATGAAAGTGGGCAAAGCTATGTGTATAACATCGAGCTAAAAAATATTGGAGGGATTAGAGGAAAAAGTGGGCAAAAACTCCCTGCATATATGAATGAGGTAGAAATCCAAAAATTTCTCAAATGTATCGATGAGTTTGAGCAGTCAGAAAAAATTAGTGCTAGAAATCGCCTTGCAATCAAGCTTATCATTTATACTGGAGTGCGTGTGAGTGAGGCACTCAATCTAAGACTCAAAGATATTTTCCCAGAAGGAGAGGCTTATTTGCTTCAGATACGAGGGAAAGGGGATAAGATGAGGATTGCAATGGTGAAGCGAATGCACATCCAAACTCCCCTTGAAGAATGGCTAAGTAAACGCAAAGAGCTTGGGATCAAAAGTGAACTTCTCATCTGCAATCAAAAGGGGGTTGCCCTCACTCAAGCTTATATCTACAAAGTAGTCGATCAAATCTTAAGCTATGGAGGGATATTCAAAGAAAAGATGGGGGCTCATATGCTTCGTCATAGTTTTGCCACCCTACTCTATCAAAAAAGCCAAGATCTTGTACTTGTGCAAGAGGCATTGGGACACGCCGATCTCAACACTAGCAGGATCTATACACATTTTGATAAAAAACGATTGATGGAAGCGGCAAGCATTATGGATGAGATGTAGTCCCCTACTCTCTTATGAGGAGGTGCAAGGAAAACCTTGCACGAAATGAAAAAGACTTTTTACACCCCCTATTTCCCCACCTTTTGTGTCAGAGATTACTCTGCGTTCTCTTCAAGCTCTTTTGGTTTGAGTGAAGTTTCATTGGCTTTTTTCTCTTGCTTTGGAGCAGAAGCTTTCTCACCAATTCCAAATCTCACACCAAGGCTAACTTGATAATCTGTTTGGATATTTCCACCAAAACTCTTCTCAAAGTCAAAATAAACTTTTGTTCTATCTTGGACATCGATATTTGTCCCAAGATTCATCACAAATCGTCCTGTTCCTTCATAAGCATTGTGTGTGTAGTCCACAGGCTTACCATTTGCTGTTGTAGAGAGAGTTGTATCTCCACCGATGAAGTAGTCATAGGTGTAGTAAGTCCCTAGATAGATAGAAGCTTTCACATCGCTCTCTTTTGCAAGATGTGAGAAGTCATATCCCCAAGCAGCACCCACTCTAGCTCTTAGCAATGAAACTGCATCTTGAGTAGATTTCAAGCTGTAAGTTCCATAATCTTGAGTAAATTCAGTTCCACCGATATAAGCAAATGCTACTTCACCTTGTGGAGTGATAAACCACTCATTGCTTTCACCTAGGGATACTTTGTATCCAATCTCCTCACTTACTGCTACAGCAAGATTGCTTGTGCTGTATGGATCATTGATAAGTGGCATAGTAAGATCAGTCATGTAGTATCCAAACTTCACAATGCTGTCACTGTATAGACCACTATTAGCTACATAGCTGTTATACACTGCTACTTCTACACCATCAGTGTTGCTTGAAGTAAGACCTGCAACTGGAAGGTTTAGAGGAGCTGAAGCTGTTTTGATTACTGGATCTACTTGACCACTCATTCCCTTAGTATAAGAGATTGCTGCACCAATGTAGTTTGCTGCATCACCCAATGCTAGTTTGTAGTCATAACCAGCTTGTACAGTTGAGTAAACTGTGCTTTGTTTTGCACCAAAGTTTGTAGTTTGCTCTCCACCAAATACTCTTGCCCATGCACCTTGGCTGTATGGATCATTTCTTAGCTCTCCCATTCTCTTGCTTAGAGAGTTGAGGTTTGCTGAGAAGAGTGAAATACCCGCACTCAAAGCCGCTGTCGTAAGAGCTACGAAGTCTGTGTTGATAGACACATCTTGAATATTTGAAGATGAAAGATTTGTGTAAACATAGTCTTTGCTTGCAACTGTTTCTCTAGTTAAACCAAGGCTTACAGTTGTAAAACCTTCTGCTACAGTTACACCTCCAGTACCTCCATTGCAATGTTACCTTGTCTTTATTGCGTCCACTTACTTCAGCCAAAACTACATATCTATCCTCATCTGTAATTCTGTCTCCATCTTGCATAACAAGTGAGATTGTATTCTTGGATTCTTTGCTACCATTAGCAGTAATCACGATCTTGTCGCTACCACCAGCACTTGCAAGTGTTCCTTGTTTAGTAGTAGCATCATAAGAAGCATAAGCTTTATTGCTGTCTGCTACTTTAGTAGCTGTAGCTAAAAGTACATAAGAATTATCACCAGTTGACTGATGGTTAGCAATTGTCAATGTCCTTGTTTGCAAGTTTGTTCCAGCTACAGGGAATCTCTCAGCCACATTACCAGCAAGGTTAAATGTGAGATTGTCCGCACCGTCAAGTGTAGTAACATTTAATGCTGTAGATGAACCACCAAGTTCAATTGTTCCACTTCCAGAGATAGAAGCCAATGTGTTTGTAGCACCATTGAGTACTAGAGTTCCAGTATTTGTTTTTGTTGTGTTAGCAAATGCTACAGAAAGCTTATCTCCTGTAATGCTTGCAATTGTTGCATCTGCTTTATTTGTTCCATCACCTAGAGTTAGTTTTCCGGCACTTGTAGCATCTACGCTAGCCAATGTGTTGCTTGCACCATGAAGCGTAAGGTTTGAAGCAGTTCCAGCTCCATAAACTACAGAAAGCTTATCTCCTGTAATGCTTGCAATTGTTGCATCTGCTTTATTTGTTCCATCACCTAGAGTTAGTTTTCCAGCACTTGTAGCATCTACGCTAGCCAATACACTAGTGGCATCTTTATTTGTAAGTGTAAGATTTCCACTATGTTTCCCAAAAAACGCTACAGACAACCCACCAGCTCCACTTATTGTTCCAGTGATTGTTGTAGTAGTGGATGCATTCGTACTATTTATCGTGATTTTTCCTGCTGTAGTTGTTACTACATTACCTACCTCATAGCTATTATGACCACTATCTCCAATAAAATTTAAGTTAGTAGCTCCGTCAAAGGTAATATTAGTTCCTGCTGCATAAGATGGACTCGAGGAAAGACTTGAGGGAGGTGTGCCCTGCCATTGTCCTCCACTCACACTAACGTCACCACTACTTCCTGTCGTTGCTTCAAGAGTTGCATCATTTGCACTCGCTACACTCACACCC
>DXDJ01000026.1 GCA_019115525.1 Candidatus Helicobacter avistercoris
GGAAGTATACAACAAAAAAAATCAAAATGAGTCAAGAAATTTCAAAAATTTGCAAAAAAATTGAAATTTGTGGGGAAAATGGGGAGGGAGGGGGGGGGGGCTATTATTTAATGTATAGAGTTTTGAACTAATTCATAGCGAATCTTGAGATAGTAAAAGATTCCTACCAAGAGAATCCCTCCCACTGCATACGCCAATAAAAGACTATTACTCCAAGAAATGATGCCAAAAGAGATAAATGCACAGATTGCAGAGATTGAAGCATAGGGGAGTTGAGTGATAAAATGGCTTTGCACACTACATCCAGTCCCAGCGGAAGTAAGGATGGTTGTATCAGAAATTGGAGAAATATGGTCTCCATAGATTGCTCCTGCCAAGATTGCCGAAGTTGCCACTACAAGATCTAAGCCACTATGCAAAGCCAAAGTAATCCCCACTGGAATCATTACTGCAAAACATCCCCAGCTAGTTCCTGTTGCAAATGCAATGGCAATGGAGAAAACAAACAAAATCAAAGGCAATGCTTTTGATAGGTTCTCGCCCCCTATCCCTGCAATCAGTGCAGATAGATGTTCCCCTGTTTTAAGATCATATCGCACCACATCTCCAATCGCCCATGCAAGAATAAGAATGATAATAGAGGGTAAGGAGATTTTGATCCCTTCTTTGAAAATTTGAACATACTCTTCACTTTTGATTGTCTTACTTGAGAGCAAGAGTGCAAACAAAGTCGCACAGATCCCTCCAATAAGAACGGAGAGAGAAATATTGGTATTCTCTACAATCTTTTGAAATTCTAGAGCTTGAACTTTTTGGTAACCTGTATAAAAAATCATCCCCAAAGTTACAGACACAAGAGTAAGGATAGGGAGGATCAATGCCCACATCGATCCCTCTTTTTGAGCATCTCTCTCAATCTCACTCAAATCCACTCCTACATTGAAGTTTTTCCTCATCACAGGTAAGTGTATCCTCCATAAAATGCTCAAAAACACAGCAAATAAAGCAAACCAAGCATAAAAATTGACCCCAATACTTGCACTCAAAATCCCCACGGATTTACTAGGATCGGGCAAAACACCATTGAGAATCCCAACAATATATGCCCCCCAGCTTGAGAGTGGTAAGAGAATGCACACTGGAGCAGAAGTGCTATCAATAATATAAGCCAATCGCTCGCGACTTAGTCCGCTTGCATCACTCAGCGGTCGCATAGAGCGTCCAAGTGTGAGGGCATTGAATTGATCATCAATAAATATCACACATCCTGCAACAAAGATAATCCACTCTGAACTGCGCGGATCTTTGACCTTTGAGTGGGCCCATTTCACAAAAGAGTTGATACTCCCTGAGTGGATAAAAACCTGAGGTAAAACCCCCAAAAGAGCTAGAAAAATAAAAATATGGATCGCATACCAGTTGATCTGCACCTCGCCTTCACTCACATATCGAAACACACTCAAAAATTTACTTAGCAAATACTCAGGGATTTGCATAGGGGTATGGAAATTTACAAACACAGCCCCCAAACACAATCCCACTGCAAGAGAAAAAATCAAACGCTTTGTGAGAAAAACCAATAGCAAAACAATAGCAGGAAGCAAAATACTTAGCAAACTTTCTAGATTCACAATATTCTCCGTTTTGGATTAAGTTAAAAATTTAAAACTTGAAATCATAGCAAAAAATCAATTTTTTTCAAAAACATTATGTGTTTGAATATTTTTGATTATAAAATTGGATTTCTTTTGAAATTCTTAAAAATTTGGACTTAATATTATTTACTTCTTAAAATATTTTTAAATCTATATACCTTAATTTTTTCAACTTTTATCATTGATATTCTCAAAAAAGCGTATAATGTGAGATTTTTTACAAGGACATAAATGCAGACTTTTGGTTTAAAAACTTCTTACTTCTTTGATACGCATTTGCTCGAAAAATACCCCCAAATCTCTAGGGATTTTTCTTCCGCGATTATTGCAAACACAAAAGAAAATTGCGAAGTATATGCACCTGAGATTGACTGGTATCTCTCAAACTCTCAAGCAGATGATGAGATAAAAGTGCAAAACATTTATCGACTTTTTCAAACTCGTCTTAGTATCTATGACAATGCCCCTTACAAAGAATATTCTCTTGAAGTTGCAAATACTCTAGCAATCATTGGCAATGAAAGTGAGCTAACCCAAGACTTTATCAATCAAGCAAAAGAGTTTGATTGCACTTTGATTGCTCCTTCAAGTATCACTCATATTAGTGGAGAGTTGGGGGCTTTTAAAGCACTTTTAGAAAATGGTGAGGAGATTGGTTTTGCTCAAGCGGTGTTATTTGTCAATGATGAGAATCTCCCCAAGTTTTTAGGGATTTTGAGTGCTGGAGATTTTGCAAATGCACAAGATATTCTCTCTCTCCTCTCTCAAAGAGTGGGGACTTACACTTATAAAACCACGACACTTTATGATCCTCACATCTGTCAATATCATCAAAGACGCCCTGATAGTAATGGAGAGGGGTATTGCCATAAATGCGTGAATGTCTGTCCTACTTTTGGTGTTACCAAAAACGATACACTTATGGAGCTTAGCTTCTCTCAACTTGATTGTATGGGATGTGGTGGATGTATTGCGACTTGCCCTAGTGGGGCATTGGATTTTGCCTCTTTTAGCATTGAGACAATGACAGAGACTCTAAGACATTATCAAAACACCACGATTTTGCTCATTCCTGAGATTTTCCTAGATACTCTAAAGGATATTACCCTCCCCTCTCATATCTCGCCTCTTATCATCCCAAGAGAGAAATTTCCCTCAGAAGTGCATTTCCTATCCATGGTGCAAGAGAGCAATCACTCAATGATTTTTTACTCTCCTGTGATTTCTCGCCCTAGCTTTGAGGCAATTAAGCTTGTCAATGATATTTACAAGGTTATTTGCAACAAAGAAGCAATTTTTGTCGCACAAGACAAAGAGACTTTGCAAACCTTGTGGGATAAGCCCTCCCCTCTTCCCCACTACTCCTACACTCCAAGTCCAAAAGAGCCAAGAAGAAAACACTTTGGAGAAAGACTAAGATATTTAATCAAAGATGAGGATTTTGGCGTGGTAGAGAGTGGAGTAAGTGGAGAGATGATCCGCTATGGAAAAATCCATATTCAAGAGAGCAAATGCACACTTTGCAATAGCTGTGTGGGGGCGTGCAATGTCGATGCACTCACGGCCAATGCTCAAGAATTTGCCTTGCAATACAACCCAAGCCTTTGCACCACTTGTGGATACTGCATTCCTAGCTGTCCAGAAGATGCACTTAGACTAGAGCTTAGCGGAATCGAGCTAAACCCTAGCTGGTTTGAAACCCATACTTTGGCAAAAGATGAGCTTTTTGCTTGCGTTGAGTGCGGCAAACCTTTTGCAACCAAAAAATCTATCCAAAAGATTAAAGATGTGATGAGTCCTCACTTCTTAGGAGATAGTGCAAAAATGAAGACATTAGAGTGTTGTAGTGATTGCAAAATTAAAATTATGTTTGAGAATATTTAAGGAAAGAAAATGAAAGAAGAAGAGCTTCAAATCAACAAAGCAAGGGCTATCTATTACACTCTGCTAGGAATCTTTTTTAGCTATCAAGGAGTGAAAAAACACAAAGAACTCACCATCCAAATCCTAGAGCAGATTTTTGCAAATGCAATCAATGATCAAACTCAAAAAGATTCGCATATTTTGCTTCAAGAGCTTGAGCAAAATGGAGTGGAAAAAATTTGTGAGGAGTTTGACAAGCTTTTTATTGACAATTTCTCTCAAAAAGCAATTTCTCTAACTGCAAGCTATTATGATGAGGGTTGGGAGTTTGGTGAGAAATGTTTGAAGATTAGAGATTTGATCTTAGAGAGTGAGTTTAGAAAGAGTGAGGAGTTTATCGAGCCAGAAGATCACCTAGGATTTTTGCTCCTTTTTTGCTCTTCACTTTTGCAAAAAGCCAACCCATGCTCAATTGCAATGTGCAAAAAAATCTTTGAAGAGCTAATCAATGACTTTGTCAATTTTGTCGTACTTGAAATCCTAAAGAGCAAAAACGCGAGATTCTACAAATCTGTTGCCAAGATTTTAGGAAGCTTTGCAGAGTTTGAGAGACTCTATCTTGAGGTTTCTCCTCCACCGCTTGAGGAATTTGTGGATTTGGAATCTTTGAGAAAAGAGGAGAAAAAAGCTAAATGGAAAAAACGCGTCAAAACCGATGTAAGTGAAGAAGAAGTAGGCAAAGGCAGAGGGGTTTAACTCCTTTGGTAAGCCCTTACTTTAGTGGCTAGAACTAGCTTCTAAAGTAGGGACTTCCCTACCAATCCTACATAAAGGAGCAGATATGAATGATGCAATGCTAAGCAAAAATTCTCGTAGAGATTTTTTGAAAAACGCTAGTAAGACTTCAGTCGCTGTAGCTGTGGGTGGAATCGCAATCGCTGGTTGTGGTAGTGATTCTAAAAACTCACTAGCTAATGGTGTCGCACAAGGACACTCAAAGAAAAAAGAAATATTGTATAGAGACACCAAGAATTGGAACTCTTACTATGCTTCTGCTAAATAAGGAGGTTTGAATGAGTGAATATATCGCACAAACATTCTCACCGCTCAAGGCATCTCGTCGAAGCTTTTTGAAGATGAGTGCATTGGGACTTGGTGCTGGAATCGCAAGTTTGAATGCAAACGAGGGTGTAGTAAGAAATGCTACAAGTGAAGAGCTTACAGAAGCTTATCCAAACAGCCAAAAAGTAAAAACAATTTGTACAATCTGTTCTGTTGGCTGTGGAATCATCGCAGAGGTTCAAAATGGAACTTGGGTAAGACAAGAAGTTGCACAAGATCACCCTGTAAGCCTTGGAGGACACTGCTCTAAGGGTGCAGATATGATTGATATGGTGCGAAGTGCAAAACGTATCAAATACCCAATGAAAAAAGAAAATGGAGCTTGGAAGCGAATCTCTTGGGATCAAGCTTTTAGTGAAATTTCTGACAAACTTTCTCAACTCAAAAAGGATCATGGTGCCGATAGTGTGCAATTCTTCGGTAGTGCAAAGGTCAGCAATGAGCAATGCTACTACATTAGAAAATTT
>DXDJ01000027.1 GCA_019115525.1 Candidatus Helicobacter avistercoris
ATCAATGTGCTTGAAGCCTATGGTAATGGCGAGGCATATAATGAAATCAAGCTTGATGAAGATACTTCAGCTCTTGCTAGAAGAGCGTTAGAGAAGATGATGGAGCTATCTAAGTGATCACTTCTTTTGTAAGAGAAGTATTAAGTGAGGATTTAGGAAGAGGAGATCTCTTTGAGCGAGTGGCAAAAGATTGTGAGGTGAGTGCAAAATTTCTAGCAAAGGGGAAAGGAATCTTCTCAGGAGAGAGATATCTTAAAGTCTTGTGTGAGATGAGAGGTATTGCTCTTGAGCTTTGCAAAAAAGATACTGATAGCTTTGAGAGGGGGGAAATCCTTGCAAAAATCACTGGGAGCTATATTGAGATCTTAAAAATTGAGCGGACTGCTCTAAATATGCTTCAGCATAGCAGTGGGATCGCCACTCACACTCACGCTTATGCTCAAAAAATCAAAGACTATTCTCTCAAACTCCTAGACACTCGCAAAACTCGCCCACTATTAAGAGAGTTTGAAAAATACTCCGTGCGAAATGGCGGAGGACATAATCATCGCTTTGGACTTGATGATGCTTTGATGCTCAAAGATACGCATCTAGCTCATATCAATAATCTCAAAGAGTTTATCACTCAAGCAAGAGAGAAGCTACCTTTTACTTGCAGAATCGAAGTAGAGTGTGAGAGTATGCAGGAGTGTAAGAGAGCGTTTGAGAGTGGGGTGGATATCGTGATGTGCGATAATATGCCCCCCTCTCTTATTGCTGAGGTTGTGGCATTGCGTAATGCAAGTTATCCGCACATCTTGCTAGAGGCAAGTGGAAATATCACACTTGAAAACATCATAGAATATGCCAAAAGTGGGGTGGATGCAATCTCTAGCGGAAGCCTTATCCATCAAGCCACTTGGGTGGATATGAGTTTAAAAATGGAGAGGTGATGGGCGAACTTGAAGAGATTTTAGATCAAATTGACACTCTTAAGTTTCTATATATTCATTATCAAAATCTTCATCCAAGCTTTGATGAAGATTTTAAGCTTCGCTACACCTATGAGAGCAATGCAATAGAGGGAAATACTCTTACATTGATAGAAACAAAGGTTGTTTTAGAGGGAGTAGCAATAGGGGAGAAAAGCCTAAGAGAGCATTATGAGGTCATTAATCATCATCAAGCATTGACATTGATTGAAGTGTTTGGTAAAAATCCTCAACCTCTAAGTGACTATGAAATCAAGTCTATTCATTCTTTGATTCTAAAAAACATTGATGAAAACAATGCTGGAGCTTATCGAAACTGTGAGGTGAGAATCTCAGGAGCGATGCACATCCCCCCTGATTTTTTCTCTATTCCAAGCCTTATGCAGGATTTTATCAAGGATTATCACTCTCTACAAGCCCACCCTGTTATCAAAGCTTCAAGAGCTCATTGTGTTTTGGTGGGGATTCATCCCTTTGTGGATGGAAATGGACGCGCCTCAAGACTTGTGATGAATCTTGAACTTCTTAAAAGTGGTTATCCACTGATTAATATCAAATCTCAAGATAAGCTAGAGTATTGTCAAGCCTTAGATTTGGCACATACGCAAGGAGATTATTCTAGCTTTGATCTGTTTGTAGCAAAAAATGTATTGGATAGATTAAAGGAGATCAAAAGATTTTGTCGATTATAAGCAAAGATATGCAAGAGATTTTGGATCATTTCTTATTCTCTGATATTGAGGATAAATCTCTTATATTAGACTCTAGCAAGGTTTTGCATTTCAAAAAGGGGGAAAGTATTTTTGAGATTGAAGACATCCCAAAATATCTCTATATCTTGCTAAGTGGTGCTGTGTATGTGTGTGAGAATACGCTAGAGGGCAAACGCAATATTATTGCCGTGTTTCTTGAGAGGGGAGAATGCTTTGGAGAGGTGGTGCTGTTTTTGGATGCTCCTTATCCTTACTACACTCTTATGGCTCAAGAGGGAGATATCCTAGCAATCCCCAAAGATTTCGTCCTCTCCTATATGTCAAAGGCAATGAATAAAGTTCTAGCCAAAAAGGCTTTCAATCTCTCCAACAAAATCGGAATCCTTAGCAAAACCTCATTGAGAGAAAAAATCCTCCAATATCTCCACACTCATCCCAATACCTCACTCAAACGCTATGAAATGGCAGATTTCCTAGGAGTCTCTCGCCCCGCACTTTCCAAAGAGATTTTGGCAATGATAAAAGAGGGAATTTTGCTCGAGAATGAGAATTGCCTAAAACTTCCAAAATCGTAATCTACATTACCGACAAAAATTTTGCTTTTCTCTACACTTCCCTCTGAAATTTCAAAATCGGAGGAAGAAATGGAAAAAATGTTTTGTTATCAATGCCAAGAAACGCTAAAAAATGAGGCTTGTACCAACAATGGAGTTTGTGGAAAAACTCATCATGTCGCAAACTTGCAAGATGCACTGATTCGTGCAAGTCAACTAGCTAGTTTTGGAGCAGATAAAGCAAAGAAACTTCAAATCATTCACAATCTTTTTATGACAATTACTAATGCCAATTTCTCAGCTATGGATATTAGCAATGCGATTGCTAAAACTTACACACAAAAGAGCATTGATGAGCTTTTAGGCTTAGTGATGATTGAGAATCTAGATGTAGATAAGCACTCTTTGCAAGAGCTTGTGATTTATGGGCTTAAGGGAATGAGTGCTTATATTTATCATGCACTTCAGCTTGGGTTTGAAAGTGATGAATTGCTTGATTTTATCTCGGATACTTTGGGCTATCTTACAAAAGAGCATAGCCTAGAGGAGTATATCGCACTTGTGGATAAAACAGGGGCAATGGGGGTTAAGGCAATGGAGCTTTTGGATAGAGCCAACACGACAAAGTTTGGAAACCCTGAGATTACGCAAGTGAATATCGGAGTAGGGGATAAGCCAGGGATCCTCATCTCAGGGCATGATTTGCACGATATGGAAATGCTCTTAGAACAAAGCAAAGATAGTGGCGTGGAGATTTACACTCACTCAGAGATGCTTCCTGCACACTACTATCCAGCGTTTAAGAAATACAAGCATTTTAGAGGAAACTATGGTGGAGCTTGGTGGCAACAACAAAGTGAGTTTGAGAGCTTCAATGGTGTGATTTTGATGACGACAAACTGCCTTGTCCCAGTAAAAGAGAGCTACAAAGATAGAATCTACACAACAGGTGTGGTGGGCTATGATGGGCTAAAGCATATTGAAGAGATAAATGGTAAAAAGGACTTCACGCCCCTGATTGAACAAGCCAAAAAATGTCAACCTCCCAAAGCGATTGATAGCGGAAGTATCATCGGAGGTTTTGCACACGCACAAGTGGGTGCATTGCAAGACAAGGTGATTGATGCGGTAAAGGCTGGGAAGATCAAGAAGTTTATCGTGCTTGGTGGGTGTGATGGAAGGCATGCAAGTCGTGAATACTACACAGAGTTTGCCAAAGCTCTTCCAAAAGACAGCGTAATCCTTACAGCTGGATGTGCGAAATACCGCTATATCAAGCTAAATCTTGGAGATATTGATGGAATCCCTCGCGTGCTTGATGCAGGACAATGTAATGATTCTTACTCACTTGTAGTGATTGCTCTTAAGCTCAAAGAGGCTTTTGGACTTGCTGATGTCAATGAATTGCCAATCGTGTATAACATCGCTTGGTATGAGCAAAAGGCAATCATCGTGCTTCTTGCACTCTTGCACTTGGGAGTGAAAAACATTTATATCGGACCAACACTTCCAGCATTCCTCACGCCCAATATCACAAAGTATTTGGTAGAGAAATTCAATCTTGGAACAATCTCTAGTGTAAAAGAAGATTTGGAGCTTTTTAAGATTTCTTAATCCCCCTAAAATAGGGGGAAGATCAAATATAAAACATTGCCTTTGATAAAATCACAATCATAAGAAGCAATACAAAACTAAGTGGATGCATAAGCTTTTTTAGCGGTAAGGATTTTTGCAAAATTTTTACAATGACATACCAATACAGCACTAAAGCTAAAAAAACAAAACTCAAAATGATTTTAAGACTTAGCAAGCTTTGAAGCCCATCTGCAAAATATCCCATACTATTGCCTAGATATTGTGTTGCCATAATCCCACCACTTAAAAAGAGCAAAAAAAGCGAAACAAAAATCATCTTAACCTTGCGAGTGGCAAAGACAGATTTGGCTTCTGGAGTGAGCTTGGGATAAAGAGCTTTGAGCAAAATCACTTCAAGCAAAAAATAGCCTACAAAAAAGATTGCACTCAGTAAATGCACAATAAGTGCAACAAAATACACAGAACTCATTTTTTCCTCCTAAAATAAAAAATAGAATTTTACACCTTATTAGAAAAAATTTAAAAAATTTAAAGCCATTGGAGAGAGCAAAATAGAACTAAAATTGCTTATGATTCTATTTGAAAACACAACAAAGGAAAATAGAGCGTGCACATCCATAGGGTTTTTTTGGCAAATCTTCTTCTTCTAACCGCATCGCACGCAGTATTTATAGGGACGGCTTGGAAGGATCTTCAACCCAAGGATGTGGATAAAAAGACCGATGGTGCAGGAGTGGTTGTCAAAGGAAGGGAAATCACCCTCACAGATACCACCATTCTCAACCTCACAACAGTGGCAAATCCTGTGCTAGAGCAACAATACTATCAAGGGGATTTGAAATTTGAAGATGTCAAAAGCCTCACACTCAATGTCACGACAAAAAGTGTAGATACTAGTGGTTTGACACCCATTTATTGGATGAAGGCAAATGATCCTAGAAGGATTATCAATTCTTTTACTTGTGGGAAATACCAAGATAGTGATGGCACTTGTGTGATGAATATCAATATCGATTCGACAAAAATTCCTCTCAAGCATCTTTTTTATATGGAGGCAAGCACTTTTATTCTCTCTCCTACAGTCAAGGTAGAAATCAAAGAAAATAGCAAAATCCACTCTGTTTTTGCCGCAGGGACACACAAGATGACCAAAGCTGAGGGGACACTTGAGTTTTTTGCAGGATTGAGCGTGGATTTGCGTAAGACTCAAGGCGAGTTTAGTGACCCTAGAATGGGTGGAGAGAAAAGAAAATTGATTTTTGAGAATTTTGGAGCGGCTATCAATGTCAATCCTGACAAACGCCCTTTTAGTGTCAAGCTCTATGGAGATATTTTCACAGAAGGACTAGGCACAAGGATCAATCTTGTAACCCCCGATTCGATTTTTGAGGGGCATGTGGATATTGGAGATGCAAATTTTAATTCTTTTACAGAATTTACTCTGCAAAATGGCGCAACAGCCAATATCAAGCTCAATTATCTCACACCCACCAATGCCAATATCCAAAGCTTTGGGCTCAATCTCACAGACTCAAGTGCAAAGCTTGAAGCCACTCTAGGGCAAACCCAAAACGCAAAAACCAGACTCAATCTTGACCGCTCCACCCTCTATGCCAATTTTAACTATACAGCCCCCAATCCAAACCCCCAAGATGAGATGAGTATCAATCTCACTCAAAGCACTTGGATTACCAACAAAAGTGCTTATGCAGATGAAGTTAATTTCCTTGATGGTGGAGTGATTGACTTGAGATTTAAGGATTTTGAGGGGAGTGTGAGAGAATATACAAAGATGACTGATGCCAATCGCATCAAAATCACTTCAAAAAATATTTCAGGAGATGGGACATTCAAACTCTATGGAATCCTCAATCGTGCTTTATGGGAGAAAGATGCACAAGGAAACTCAATCGCAACAGATCAAATCATCACAAATATACTGACAGGAAATCAAAAAGTTCAGATTTATTGGGATCCAAAAACTTTGGATGAAAGCCTTTTGAGTCAAGAGCTTATCGGTGATAGGATTGTTGTGGCAAAACAGCTTAGCACACAAGAAAATGGAGAGTTTATCGGAGCAAGCACGCCAATTGGATTGTTTGAATACACAACAACACTGAGCAAAGAGGCAACGCGTGATAATGCAGGCAATCAAACAGGCTATGAATGGGTGATAGGTAAATTTACCCAAGGCTCTGCTATCGCCCAGCCTCAAAACCCTTCTCCCTCATTTCTCTCAAAAACACTCAATTCTTCTTTGAATATCCCCTATAAAACTTGGTTGGCTCAAACCCAGACACTTCACGAGCGTATGGGGGATCTAAGAAGATTGGATAATATCGCTGGGGCATATATTAAGACGGCTTATTCTTTGTTTTACTCTCAAGAGAGCGAAGAAGAAATTAGCTCACTTACCCATAGCTTTGAAGTGAGTTTGGGAGGGGATTATAGTTTTTTCACTTATGGAGGGAAGAACTTTTTAGGACTTGCACTTGCTATCACGCCGCTTTGGGATATAGGAGATGCTCAAGCGTATCGTGGAAACGGCGTGGCTTATGGGTTTAGTGTGTATGATACTTTTTTGTTTGATAATGGCTTATATATGGACTTTTTGCTCAAGTATATTTATGGCTCTCACAAATACGATTTCTACTCAGAAGATTTGTTGGCAAACTCTCTTTCTTTTGACACACACGCTGTTTTGGCATCTTATGAAATGGGATATTTCAAAAACTTTTCTCTAGCAAATATCCCAAACTTCTATCTCAAACCCCAGCTCAATCTCAATTTTGGCTATCTCTTTGGACAAAAGGGGCTAAGCCTCAATCATACTTTGGGATATGCTGTGGATGCTGAGATTGTTGGCTCTTTTCCACTGCAAACTGCCTGCTCGCTTGATTTTGGCAAAAGGTTTGAGAGTGAAAATCTAAATGCAGATATATTTTTGAGCGTGGGAGGAGAATACACATTTAATGCAGGGAATACCCTCAAGCTCTACACACCTTTCAATGAGGGTGCATTTGTCCCTGAAAATATTTTCAATCTCAAGCTAGCTGTGGGCGGTAATGTGATTTTTTCAAAGGCTAGGATGTATTTTGAAATGAGTTCGAGGTTTATAGGGAGGATTGCTCCTGTGCTCTCTATGAGTGCTGGAGCAAGGATACCACTAGGAAGTGCCTATCCACGCCTAAGCAATCCCAAAATCCACTTCCCAGTGATTTATGGCTCAAAGAGGAGAAACTAATCCTCTACAAACTTTGCAATCTTTTCAAACCCCCTCTCAAGAATCTCAAGAGAAGTGGCAAAACTCATTCTTACAAACCCATCAACCCCAAACGCTACGCCAGGGACTAGTGCTACACCTTGCTCTTCTAACAAGGCTTTGCAAAACCTCATGCTATCGCCATCAAATCTCTTGAGTTTTTGAATATTGATGAAGAGATAGAATGCTCCATCGGGGAGATTGAGTGAGAGAGAGGGGATAGAGGAGCATTTGGCAAATGCAAAATCCCTTCTTCGCTCAAACTCTCCTCTCATTGTCTCAATCTCACCCTCAAGTGCAGGGGAGAGGGCAGTGATAGAGGCCATTTGTGTGAAAGAATTGATGTTACTTGTGCTATTGCCTTGGAGATTATTAATCGCTTTGATTAAGGTTTTGTCCTTGCTGGCTAGATAGCCCATTCTCCAGCCTGTCATTGCGGTGGATTTGCTTAAGCCATTGATCGTGATAGTTCGCTCTAGTAGATCTTGTGAGAGTGAGGCAAGAGAAACAAAACCATCGCTATAAGTGAGCTTCTCATAAATCTCATCACTAATCACCCAAACATTGCTCCCCTTTAGCACCTCTCCCAAAGCTTCTAACTCTTCTTTGCTATAAAGTGAGCCAGTAGGGTTGCTAGGAGAGTTTAGAATGAGAAGTTTGGTGCGAGGAGTGAGGGCATCTCTGAGCTGATTTGGAGTGATTTTGAAATTGTTTTCTTGTGCAGTGGGCAAGAAAATGGGGATCGCTTGATTGTATTTTGCAATCTCAGGATAGCTCACCCAGTAAGGCGAGGGGATAAGCACTTCATCTCCTGCATTTAGCACCGCTCCAAAAGCATTAAAAAGTGAGTGCTTGGCTCCATTACTAACAATGATTTCATTAGGAGAGTAGGAGAGGGAGTTTTCTCTTGATAGTTTCTGACTTATGGCTTGTTTTAGCTCTAGGATCCCACTCACAGCGGTGTATTTGCTAAAGCCCTCATTGATAGCTTTGATCGCACTTTCTTTGATCGCTTGAGGTGTGTCAAAATCTGGCTCACCTGTGGAGAGATTGATGATTTCTTTACCGCTTTTTTTTAGGCTTTGGGCTAAGGCACTGATAGCAAGAGTATTGGACTCTTCAAGAGTTAGGATCTTATCTGAGTATTGCATAGTTTTCCTTTGGTTTTGGGTTGGAAGAGATGATTATACTTAAGTTTGAATGCAAAACGCTTCTTTTCTAGAATCCCAGCCATCCCTAGGGGGGGGGGGGGTAAGGGAATGGCTGCTTCTTGAAAAACCAAGAAGATCAAAAAATCCCTGCAGATTTTATTTTAAAAGGAGACCGCAGGGTAAAAATAAACAAAACCGATAAGACTCTAGGGTGCCTCCAAAGGAAGCACCAGCAAATCTTATCACTCTCTAGCCCTTAGGCTAGAGAGTATGATCATTATTTA
>DXDJ01000028.1 GCA_019115525.1 Candidatus Helicobacter avistercoris
GAAAATAAGAGTAGTTGAGATAATAATAGTAATCAAAATGGCAACAACAAAAAGCGATGTAAGAAATAATGAGTTTGTCGCTTGTTTTTTGATGTTTAAGATCTCAATCCTAAGCTCTATGGCTTGATGAAGGAGTAGATTGAGGTTGATCACTGTGGCTTTGAATAAATCAAAAGATGTTGTTTCATCTGCAATTTCGTGATTGATGATTTGAGCAATCTGAATCTCAGCCTCTGAGAGATCGCTTAGTCTATCTTGATAATCAAGAAACAACCTAGTATAAAAATCCTTAAATTTTGTTGCATAGTTTTCATCAAATTCGCTGATTTGATCAAAGATTTTCCAAGCGTTTTGAAGGTCCTTGATGCTTTGATCGGTTTTTTCTTTTTTGATGAAATGGGTTAGAAGATCAGAGTAGAGGTTTTGAATAACGATGAGTTGCTTGAGCTTTCGCTCTTGATTGATAAAGGTTGAATCATAATCATATTTCAAGCCAAAAAGAGAAATTACAGCGGTGCTAGAAATAAGAAATAATCCAATTAGAGTATTGAGAATAAGAATTTTTGTCTTTCTTTGCAATGAAGTTCCCAGCAATTTGTGTTTGATTTCTTGTAAAAATCCCATAAGCTATTCCTTTATGCTACTTTTTCTAGTAAAATTTTATAAAATTTTTTTGACTTCAACACATTTTATTTTTGTTTTAAAAAATCTGGAGGATATAAATGGGGTTTGCCATACTTGTTTTTGCCATCGGAATCGCCGTGATTATCAATATCTTTTTTAGACGCATTGATATTCCTGTTATTATAGGATACATCGTTACGGGTGTGATTATTGTGTATGCTTTTGATTTGCGTGCGATCTCTGCATCAGAGGATCTCAATAAGATTGCAGAATTTGGGATTGTATTTTTGATGTTTATGATTGGATTGGAATTTAGCTTCACTCGTATCAAAGCGATGAAGCAAGAAGTATTAACTTTTGGAAGTTTGCAAATGATCCTCACTACCGGAGTGTTTTTCCTAATCAATCATTATTTCTTTCAATTTGATGTTGCTACAAGCATTATTGTTTCTAGTGCTTTTTCGCTCTCATCTACGGCTATTGTTTTAAAAAGTTTTGAAGAAAACAAGGTGATGGGGACTGGATATGGCAAAAAAGCTTTGGGAATCCTTATTATGCAAGATATTGCTGTGATTCCAATCTTGCTTATGGTGGCGATGCTGAGTAATAAAAACACAGAATTCACCCCTCTTCTTATAAAAACTGCAATATCTGCAATTGTTGTACTTTTTATCCTTTTTGTTCCTGGTAAGTTTGTTGCAACAAGGATTTTAAAATTTGCTGCAAATACGCACATGGATGAGATTTTTATGGGGACGGTTTTGTTTATCGTTTTTGGCTCTGCTCTTTTGAGTGAATATTTTGAATTTTCTCATTCTCTTGGAGCTTTTGTGGCTGGAATGGTGATTTCAAGCTCGGATTACAAACATCAAGTTGAAGCTGATTTGACACATTTTCGAGATATTTTCTTGGGACTTTTTTTTGTAACTGTGGGGATGCAGGTTGATCTTGAATTTTTGATGCAACATTTTTTTATTATCGGTTTGTTTTTGGCAATTGTGATGTGCTTAAAGGTTGTGGTGATTTTTTCGATTCTCAAAATCCTCAGGCGAGAAGCCAAAACAGCTCTTAAGACAGCTCTATCTCTTTGTCAGATTGGAGAGTTTTCATTTGCAATCTTTCTTATGTCCCAGCAGAGTGGGTTATTGCGAACAAATGAGGGAAGTAAGGTTTTGGAGAGTTTGATCAATGCAGGGATTTTGGAGCAAACTTTTTCAGTCTCAGATATGAATCAAATCCTTACCCTTATGGTGATCCTCTCTATGATTGCAACACCATTTATCTTGAAAAATTTGAGAAAAATCACTCTCTTTTTCCTTCCAAAGGTTGCAAAAAGTATTACAGAAGAGGAGAAGAGGCTACAAGAGCAGACTACACAGGGGCTTCAGGCTATGAGTGATCATATTGTTGTGTGTGGATATGGAACATTTGGGCAAGAAACTGTGCGATGGCTAAAGGAGCATAATGTAGGCTATGTTGCCGTGGATTACAATCTTGCTAGAGTAGAAAAGGGGCTAGAGAGAGGCGATAATGTGATTTTTGGGAATGTGGGGCAAAAGAGTATTATTGAGCATTTGAGCTTGAGAGATTCTAGAGCGGTGATTATCGCAGTGGATGACACTGGACATCTTAAACATATCTGCCAAGTGATATTAGAAGAAGCACCAGAGTGCAATATCATTGCCAAAGTTACAACGCAAGAAGAGGAGATAGAACTAGGAGATATGAAACTCCATTATGTTATCAATGAGAAAAAGGAGATTGCAAAGATACTAGCTCACTCTGCTCTTGAGCCTAGAGAAGAATAGGCTATCTTCTTCTTATGGTTTGATTGACTGAGGTGTTGGACTTATCGCGATAAGCTTTTCTAGTATTGATGAAATAGTCTTCTCCACTTCCAGTGCTTCTAGGTTTTGCGGAATTGTTGTTGCGAATATCTTCTTGAGTATAGTCTGTGATCACTGGGATATTGCGTGGATCATAGGGTTCTTGAGGTGGAGGTGGAGGAGTGATAGAAGAGGGGACAATCAGCTTTCTTGTGTTTTTGTAGCCAAATGAAAATCTCGCACCAGCATTGATGGAATAAGTTGTATTGGTTTTGCCCAAGAAGCTTGTCCCTGCCTCAAAATACACTCTTGCATTATCTGTAAAGAGAATGTCAAACCCTCCTTGCACACTCATCTTAAACCCACCCTTATGGCTATAATCTACCGTATTGTTGCCATCATCAAGATGGACATCCCCGCCATTGGTGGTCTCATAGAAGAATGAAGTCCCAATATAAAAATCAGATTTGAGCCATTGGTTGAGACTATATCCTGCAGTAAGACCTGTTCGCAATATTACTGGTGCAACTCCTGAAGTCGATGAGCTAATTGTTGTTTGAGTAAAGTCTATGAAATCTACTTCATTTCCAAACATATATCCCGCAGTGATTTGAGCTTCTGGTTGGAGGAAGAAGTAGTTTTTGCTCTCAGTGAGTTTAAACTTTTTGCCAATCTCTGCATTGATCATTAGCTTGTGATTGATGTATTCTGGAGTGTTTTTGGCAAGACTATAATAAGAAATCTCATAATTTGCCATAGAAAGAATGTATTTGATGACTAAATCTACATAGAAGTCGTTGCGAGCTATAAAGGTATTGTAGAAGTTAAACCCAATGCTATGCACATCTCCACTATAATCCTTGCTTTGAGGAGCTACAAGAGAGTAGCTTAGAGCAAAACCGAAGAAGTCCTGTCCTTTGAGATCTAAGAGATTTTGATCATATCCAATCCAAGCCGAATAGAAATTATCCGCAACTTCAACAGCTACATCACTCTCTGGAGTATAGGTAGTCCCCATAGTGTAGCGTCCCCATAGTCCATGAACTCGATTGATATCCCTGAGTTCTCCCATTCTTTGACGCAAGCTCTCGGTTTGGAGTGCAAAGCTTCGATATTGGCTTTGTAGGATTGAGGAGATGACTTTGGTTCCATAATTTGCCCCAGCATTTTGTGTTTTTCCCAAAATCCAATCCCATCCACCCCCACCACCTTGGGCTTGAACTTTTGTGAGAGAAGTTTTGTAGATTTGAGTTCCCACCATTGTGCTTCCCCCCTCAAAGCTTGCAGTGGTTTGAGTATCATCAACATGAGCTACGACGATGTAGCGATTGCCAATATCTTCTGTGAATGTTGCAGGATTGTAATAAACCTGCATAATGTGATTTCCACTAGCAGTGCCAGCTGAGATCTTATCACTTGCCTCTGCTCCGATGTCTGTATAGACACGGAAGACACCATTAAGTCCGCTAAGAGTTCCTACTCTTACAGTTCTCTCAGCAGTTTCTCCTTGCTGTGGGATATTTCCAGCCTTGATCATCGTCATCCCAATCCTTGAGCCATTGGGATCTCGTGTCATATCAATGAGTGAAATTGGAGAGGTGTAAGTATCTTGAAGCATGATGGCTTCATTGGCAACATTTCCTGAAGAGTTTGTAACATTGAGTGTTTTGATAGAAGAATCCCCAGTAGCAATCCATCTTCCACCAAAAGCCCCAGCACTTCCTAAAGTCATCGATCCTGTGGAAGCTTCTTGAGCCTGAGTGATTGTGCCTTCAAGGATTCCACCATTAAGAGTGATGTTGAGGGTGCTATCTGTGGATGGAGTGATATTGACTTTGAGATTGGCATTGCTTAGAGAAGTGATGGTTCCTGTTGATTGGTTTTTGAGTTCAATATCCCCAGAAAGGATCGCTGAGTTTTGACCAGTCAGCGTGAGTTTTGAGGTATCGCTCATTGTAGTTTTGTTGATTGTTGAATTTGAATTATTTTCTGTGAGGATTGAAATGGTATTGGATGCACCAGTTGTGATAGAAGCAATCGTTCCTGTGGAATTGTTGAGATTGAGTTTGAAACTACCCAAAGCAAGACTAATCCCATTTGCTGAGTTGATTTGAGAGTTCGTAGAAGTGATGAGCATATCCCCTGTGATATTCATGCTTCCATTGTTGAGTGTTGAGTTGTCTCTAAAGTTTAGGGTGATTTCCTTACCATTACCTACTTCTCCATTGTGAACAATATTCCCTTGTAATATTGAAGCTGAGGAGTCTAGCGTGAAGTTTGGGTTTTTAGTAAGATTGAGAGTTCCATTAATCAATGAACCATTATCCATTTTAATTTGCATGTTGCTATTTGTGGTGTTAAAGTTTCCAGTAATACTGGATTGGTTGAGTGTGGCTTGGTATTGATCAAGATTGTTTAGCGTGGTGATGCCCACCATTGCTGAATTATTTTTGTAATCTAGAGTGAGATTACCATTATTTTGTGTGATATTGCCTGTAAGAGTAGAATTGTCCAAAATAATTGTGGTGTTTGGAGTTGCGTTATTCGGGGTTTGTGTAGATATATTACCCTTGATTGAAGAGCCTCCAAAGGCTTGGATAGTAGCTGTTGTATCTGTTAGTGTGGTGTTTCCATTTTGCTCTGAGCCATCTTTGAGAGTGATGAGGTTGTCTTTACCTTCTTCTATTTCAAGTTCTCCCATTTTAGAATCAAAAAGTGTGAGATAGGATTTTGTGCCTTTGCTTAGAGTTGTTTTGCCTACGATATTAGAGCCATTGGAGAATGTTAGATCAAAAATGCCATTTTCTTGCTTGACTTGCCCTTGTATAGTCATTCCAGAAATAGATGTTGGAAGTGGATTATGTCCAGCCTGATTGAAATTATCCCCACCAGTGGTGAGAGTGGTATTTGTAGAGATGAGGTCGCCGGTGATTACATGCCCAGTGCCTGTCCCACCCAGTCTTACTGTTGTGTCTTCAAATGTCAAACTTCCATTGATTGTCGTTGCTTTAGTAGCACCATTGGCATCGGTAAAGTTCTCAATACTAAGTCCTAGTGCAGGATCGGTTCCTTTGTTGTTTTGCCCTTTCATAGTAAATCCATTATCTATGGTTGAGCCTTCAATAGTCATAAGTGTATGACCATTTGTGATGCTTACACCGCCTTTAATCTCCGAATCAACAATATGCAAGTGAGTTTCGGCATCCTCAAGTGTTAGACTTCCACCCACTGTTGTCCCAGTAATATCTCCGTTGAGATTTCCATTTTTGACTTGGATATTTCCCCCGATTTCATTTCCAGTGCCTCCAAAGTCAAGCTTGAGATCATTGTCTGGATCTTCACTGATGATATTGCCTGTGATTTTGGAAGCATTTTTGACACTTAAGGTAACTGCTGAATTTTTTAAAATAAAATTACCAGTTAATGTAGTGACATTATCAAGTGTAAAAGAGTTATTTGTATTTTTGCTTCCGCTGAGCGTTGTGGTCAGAAGCTGTGAATTGTCATTGAAGATGATATTGGTTTGAGTGGGAGCGTTGAGACTTATGGGGTTTTTGAAGTTTGCTTGATTAAATTTTATATTCGTTGTCCCACCATTTTGAGTAAAAGTCCCCTCAAGTGTTAGTCCAGTGATACCAACTTTATTGCCTCTTACTTCACTAACAAGAGAGCCATTATTTTGAGTCCAATTCCCTTGGATTGTTGCTAGGGGTTGAGCAGTTCCATTTCCTAAGGTTGTAGCGACACTATTGAGTGTTACACTTCCTTCAATGATTGAGTTCCCCCCCAAAAGCATAAGAAGCGTTCCGTTGTCTTGTGTATAGCTTCCTGTGAGTGTGCTTGCATTGTCATTGGCAAAGACAGAATCCGTATTAAAATTTCTAACACTTCCATTAATTGTTGAATTTGTGACAAGTGAGATATGTTGTTTTCCACCTGTTTGATTGATATTTCCGGTCATTGTAGAGTCTGAAAGGTAAACTCTTGTCTCGCCCGTATTTTGTGAAGTAAGGTTGGCAGTTATTTTCGCATTGTTTGCACCTCTTAGATAAAAATCTCCCCCAGTAACTGTAAAATCTCCATTTTGAGCTTTGCTTCTATTTTCAAAATTTAGCCATATTGAGTGATTGTTTGCGGTTACGCCACCACTAAGAGTAGAATTATTCCGAAAATCAAGTGCTGTTGCATGTGCATTTTTATCGCTTATTCCTCCCCCTTGTATCCCTCTTCCATCTCTGACTTTCACTCCATCATTGAGCGTGGAACCATCAAACTTTAGAGATACGCTTTGTCTCCCTGTTTGGTCAAAGCCCCCATTGATAGTTGAATTATTGGTGATTGTCCCGCTAAGAGAGTTTGCAAGATTGGAGATATGTATTCCGCCATTATTGATTGTTGTTTTATTAAGTGTGAGTTGTGGGAATGTTCCATTTTGTCTTACATTGGTGAGTTGAATCCCTTCAGAGATCGTAGAATTTTGGGCACTAAGAACAGTAAGTGCTCCTCCGTTTTGAGTGATTTTTTCTCCTATGGTTGTGTTGTTTAACACAGCTTCCAAGACACCACCAGTTTGAGAGATACTTCCTGTGATACTAGAATCTGTCGAGGTGATGGATGTATTTCCCCCAGAGTTGATGATACTCCCATCCACTTTACTGGTTTGAGCAAGTTTGACATTAAGGGTGGCACCATTTGATCCAGTGATAGAACCCTTGACTTCAGATTTTTTAGCATCGATTGTGAGACTTCCCCCATTTTGGGAAGCACTTGTCATCGAAGAGCCTTCAATCAATGTAAAAGTAGCAGTTCCATTGTTTCCTGTGTAGCTCTCCATTGTGGAGCCTTGGGTGTGATTATTTTGATCTCCTTTGAGATTGATTGTCGTGGTGCCATTTGTAGCGGTAATTGATTTGATTTTACTTGCATAAAAGTGGATTGTAGTATTGGCATCGCTAAGTGTGGTGTTTCCCTTGAACTCTGAATGATGAAAAGCGACATCGGAGCGTCCCCCTGATTGGGTGTAGTTGCCTTGTAGTTCCAAGCCCTTGAGAATCCCTTCAAGCACTCCACCCTGAATGACAATATCGCCTGTGATTGTTGCTGAAGTGGTTTGAGGATTTTGATTTTTATTTGCCCAAAGGCTAACTTTTGTTACATTTTGATTGGCGGTGAGATTTCCCTCAAGAGTTCCATTGATTTCTGCTGTAATTGTTCCACCGGTTTGTGTGATTCCACCACTTAATTTTCCACCTTGATTGATATTGACATTCGTTGTCCCATCATTACTAATCAAACCATCGATTGTAGAGCCATTTGATACTGTGGCTGTAAGGGTGGTATTGACACCTCTAAAAACTCCATGGGCTCCACCATTTTTGCCTGATGTAAAGGTAATTGTAGAGCTGTTATTTGCTGTGAAATTTATTGTGTTTGCAAAACGACTTGGATTTAATAAAGTAAAATCAAGCGAGAGATCTCCGCTCTTGGCAGTAAAACTTGCACTTGCTCCAGCAGTAAGGCGAAACATAGTTACATCTGCACTGGATGTTCCAGTACTCGTGATGTTTGCTTGTCCATTTTTTTGAATGGTTACAGTATTAGTTCCAGCATCTAGTGTATCATTTACCGTGTTGCCATTAACATTAATATCTTTTCCATACCCCACCCCTCCTACTAGCAAAGCAGATAAGACGATAGAGTGGCTAAGTCGCATTAGAAACTTACCTCACTTGTGATATCACGGATGGATTTTCGTGAAGGTGTATAGGTCGGTGTTCCGCCATAGCTTGGGGCTGGAGTAGGGTTGCCACGGATTTGGCTTTGTACTTTTCTATTTTTGCCCACATAGTTTTGATCGATGTCTTTGGTGGTAAATCTTTTTACCACTGGCACGGTTCGTCTATCATCATTGATCGCCACTGGTGGCTCATAAGGGTTATAAACCATCGGAACATTGGCTACTCGGTTATTGGCTCGTCCAAAAGTCATCCTAAGTCCAAAATTTGCAGAATAAGTAATATTATAATCCCCAAAGAAGCTTGTGTCAATGCTTGCATAAAGCTTGAAGAAATCACTAAATGTAAAATCCGTCTGAGCGCTTAGAAGCATTCTGAAATCACCTTCTTGTTTGAAATTGAGCTGAGTAGAGCTATCTTGGAAGTGCAAATCTCCACCACTATTGACATCATAAGCAAAAGAGCTTCCAAGTTTGATGTGAGATTTGATCTTCTCACCAAAAACTTGACCCCAAAACACTCCAGCACGCATTGTGATAGGGAAGTTTCTGGCCATCGTAGCATAGATTTTCTCTCCACTGACATCTACTACCTCTAGTGAGGCTTGATCGATATATCCGCTTGTTACTTGGAACTGAGGCTCGATATACCCACTCTTAAACTTTTCTCCATAGTAGAAAGTGTATCCAACTTCTGCATTGAGGAGAAACTTGTGATTGTCGATTTCTGGCTTATTTTTGGCAAGAGCGTAGTTGCTAATATCAAAAGAGGTGGAGCTATAAATATATTTGATCAAAAAGTCAGCATAAAATCCACTGAAAGCTTTGAATGTATCATAGAATCCTACGCCAATGTTATACCCTGAGCCTTTGAAGTCTTTGCTCTCAGAATTTATCCCTGTATAGTTGAAAAACATTCCTGCAAAATTATGAACAGTAAGTCCTATGGAGTTGAAATCCACTCCTGCCCATACAGAATAGTAGTTGTCAGTAGAGGATACGCTGAAGTCATTGGGGGCTTTTGTAGCTTCTCCTACATAAGCTCTCATCCATACACCCAAGTCCCTCTTGATGTATCTCAAATCCCCCATACGCCTATCTAGACTATCTACCTCTACCATAAAGTTGCGATATTGGCTTTGAAGAAGTGTGGCAATGATTTTAGAGCTATAGCTCATCCCAGCTTGAGTGATTTGTCCGATAATCCACTCAAACCCTCCGCCATTTGCGTTTCTTTTGATGATCTCTGTATCATAGCGAGTGAGTCCGACTTCACTCTGAGTCCCTTTGAAGCTTACAGAGGTTGTGGGATCTGTTACCTTGGCTACGACAATATCATTACCTCCAGCTTCACTAAAGGTTGCTGCACGATATTGCACTTGGATGATGTGATCACCACTAGCTTTTTGAGCAAGGATGTTGTCTGCTAGGTTTGCACCTAGATCGGCATACACTCTAAAGAGTCCGTGATTCCCATCAATACTATCCACTTGGAGTTGGCGAACATAGGTGCTTCCATCTGGAGCAGGGGGGATGGGCTGGTTTGGCTGTGGCTGAGGCTTGAGAATCAACGCTTTGCCCACCCTTGAGCTAGTGTCTGTATCATCAAACTCAAGAGTGAAATCTACATAACTCATGGGGTTATTAAACACAGAGGCAAAGAGTGCGCTGCTTTGGAGGATTTGCTCATCATTGTTAAGTGTGAGCGATTTGATTTGCATATCATCTGTTGGAGCAAGTCGCCCTCCAAGATCTCCCACGGTTTCAAGTTTGACATTTCCAGTGTTAAATGCATTGCCATTTTTATTTTGAATGATTGTTCCTTGAAGCATCCCTCCTGTAAGATTGACTTCTAGTGTGCTTGCATTGTCTTTTAGATTTGTATTGACATTGAGGTTTCCATTTGTTTGAGCAGTGTAAGTGGCTTTTGTGTTATTGTTAAGCTCAAGATTTCTAATTGTAAGGCGTGCATTGTTTTCTGCTAGGAGATTAAGAGTGTTTCCACTGATAGTAAGCTCATTGATGAAAGCCGTGCTGTTGTCAGCTTTGATATTTAGATCTGTATTAGTGGCTTCAAATTTTGTAATCACTCCACCATTGGGAGAGTTGGTATAGTTAAGATCAAACTTGCCATTCTGAGCTTTGATAGATTCGGAATTGAATGTTGAACCATTGACATTGGCTGTAACATCGATATTGCTAAATTCTAGTGTGCCGTTGAAGGTAGAGCCTGTTTGCAGATCGATTGTGGCAGTTGTAAGTGGTGCTGTATTGGTATTGCTAGTGTCTTTGATATCTGCATTAAAAGTTGAGCCATTTTGAGCAGTGATGGTGAGGGTGCTATCTGTGAGATTGATTGTGGAGGGATTACCCACCACACCCACTGATGAAGCATTGTTGAGCGAAAAGCCTAGAGTGGCATTAGTCGCAGTGATATTGCCTGAGAGATTTGAGCCAGTATTGAGATTGACATTTGTTGTGGCAGGATTTCCATTATTACCTGTAATTTGGAAATTTTGGGATTCAAAAGTTGATCCATTAGCTCCTGTGAGATTTAGTACTCCATTGGTTTGTGTGATATCTCCGTTAAATGTTGAGGCATTGAGTGTTGCAGTCGCTGTTGAGTTGTCTGATGTGAGATTTCCTGTAATTGTGGAGTTGTCATTGGCTGTGATTGTGGCTGTTGTAGTTGTGAGGGTTGTATCCCCAGTGATGAAGGAGCCATTATTGAGCGAGAGTTTATTATCCGTTCCATTGGTTACTTTGATTTCGGCATTGACTCCTGATTGATTTTCAAAGTTGATATTTGAGGAGTTTGCATTGGTGATTGTAACCAAATCATTGAAATTCGATTCATTTCTAAAGGTGATATTTGAGGTTCCATTCTCTTGTGTGAAAGTTCCTGCAAGTGTAAGTCCGCTTACATCCCCAGTAAGCTTTGTGCGTATAGAATCGAAATTACCATCAATCTTGTTTCCAGCTCCAAGTCCTGTGAAGTTTGCAGTTGTATCTGTGAATGTAAGATTTCCTCCAATACTTGAACCATTGGAGAGATCAAAGTTGATATCACCTCCCTCTTGTGAAATACTTCCAGTGATAGAGGAGTTGTCAAATTTGATTGTGTTATTTGAGTTTGCTCCTGTGGCTGTGAGATCGCCAGTAATAGAACTTCCATTGACAAAGGATACGTCAGAGTTTGTATTTGTGAGAGATATATTATTGCCAAACTTTGTGCTATCTGCAGTCCCTGTAAGCCCCCCAGTGTTGATCGTAGTCGTGCCTGTGATTTCAGAGTTTGCAGTGTTAAAATTGAGCGTGGAATTACCAGAAGCATCGATATTCCCCTTAATCGTGGAATCTTGCATTTTGAGTGTTGCTGTGGCTTGATTTTTAAGAGTGAGATCTCCTGTCATCACCGTGCCATTGAGAAGTTTGAGAGTATTGTTGTTTCCTCCGCTGATAGTATAGCTCTTTAGAGTGGAGTGATCAAAAGTGAGGGATGATCTAGTGGCATTTGTAATTGTTGTTGCATTTTCAAAGGCAGAGTTTGTAAAGCTCACATCAGAATCTCCACTAGTTTGGCTGTAAGTCCCTGTGAGAGTAAGGCCATTCATACTGCCTGTGAGCGTGCCATTCTCTTGCTTGAAATCCCCTCCGATACTATTATTTGTCCCACTTCCTGAGAGTGTGGTGTTGGCATTAGTAAGAGCAACACCACCTCCAATCTTCCCACCATTGGAGAGATCAAGCCCTAGAGTTCCATTAGTTTGGCTTATACTGCCTGTAAGTGTTGCATTAGTGATTGTGATGGTTCCTGTGGTGTCGGTGTTTGTAATATTTCCTTGGAAAGTCGAATCTTGCTTGATGATGATAGTTTGATTGTTATTATTCTGAGTAAGATCACCAATAAATTTTGAAGTCGTATCAAGCGTGAGCTTGAGATCCGCATCTGTTACTTTCATCTGAGTGCTTGTGATTGTGGAGTTGTTTTGTGCTGTGAGATCTAGACTGCCTCTATCAATTATGATATCCCCATTGATTTGTGAGTTGTCTACCAAAATGGTTGCGGTGTTGTTTGTGGCTTTAATTCCATCATTGATGGAAGAGCCATTGTAGAGAGTGAAGTTGGTTGTTCCACCAGAGAGAGCAAGTCCAGCTGTGTTTCCATTTCCGCTAATAGAAGAGTCATCAAGCGAACCAGTAACATTGCCCCCAGTTTGGCTAAACCCTCCAGTGATTTTGGACTTGGAGAGGAGAGAGAGGGAGATAGTGCTATCTGTAACCTTGAAGCCATTATCCACTTCAGAGTCCTGAGAGAAAGTCAAAGTCGATCCTGCTGTAACAGTGCTAAGATCAACACCACCTTTGATAGAAGAGTGGGAAAAATTCACGCTTGTGCCACCGCCAGTTTGTTTGTAGTGCCCATTTACAGTGGAGTTATTTGCTGTGAAGGTAAGATTTCCTCCTGTTTGTTCTACATTACCCCCAATGGTAGAGTTTTGAAGAGAGATTGAGGTATTGCCATTTGTATTTGTAACATTTCCTGTAACCTTAGAAGTGGCATTAAGATTGAGTGTGATATTTGCACTTGTTCCAGTAAGGCTAGCAATAGTAGAATTCGCTGCACCGCTGACAGCAAGACTTCCTCTGCTTTGGGAAAATGCCCCTCCATTTGAAGTGGTGAGCATCACTGTGTGGTTGCCATTAGTTCCTGTGAAATTCCCCATTTTGCTATTAGAGAGATTGAGTGTGCTTGTGCCAGAAGTTGCAGAAACATTTTTAATATCAGATTTTGTGAAGATTAGGCTTGCACTTGTCGTGTTTTCAAAATTTATAGAGTTTTGATTTGTGAATTTGGTATTGGAAAAAGTCATAGTAGAGGTTCCACGAGTTTGCGTGAAAGTCCCAGTCAGTGTAAGATCACTAGAGATCCCTGTGCTTGTTGAATCTGTGAGTGTGACAGATGTGGCTTGTGTATCGGTGGCTGATAATTCAAAAGTTGCAGATGTAGAGCTTATTGCTCCAGTGATTGTGGCATTTGCTGTGGTGAGGATCATTGATCCAGTGTTTTGTGAGATAGTTCCACCTACATTAGCACCTGTAATGTTGATCTTGTTTTGACTTCCATTAGTTCCTGAGATGTTTCCAGCAACATTGCCATCTTGTGTCATAAAATCAAGACTTCCCCCACTTTGACTGATATTATGCGAAGCAGTCTTAGAGAGCTGGACGACATTGGTCGAGTCTGTTCCTATGAAGTCTTGGAGTCTCGTTACACCTAAAAGCTCAGCCCTCAGAGAACCACCTGTTTGTGTGATATCTCCACTATTAAAATTCCCTTGCCAAATCGACATTGTATTGGTCGAGTCTGTTCCTGTAAAACCTCCAGAGATACTTGTATCATCGGAAGTAAAGTCAAGACTTCCGGTGTTTTGCTTGATCCCACCTTCCAATCTGCCATTCTCAGCGGTGACTGTATTTTTGGAATTGCTCGTTCCAGAAAATCCTCCAGTGATGATGGATTGATTTGAGGTGAGTGTCAGCTTCCCACCATCTTGTGCGACTCCCTTATCAATCTCGCTATTGTTTAATGTTAGGTTATTGATCGAATTTTTTCCCTTAAATCCGCCATGTACTTTGGAGTCTGTGAAATTTCCCGTCATTCCTGAGTTGTTGGCACTGGGTCCTTGATAGATTTTGCCTAGTATTTCTGAGGTTTGGAGTGTAAAATTGACTTCATCATATCCAGTGACATCTCCAGTAATTCTACTGCTTGTGAAATTCCCTGTGCTATGCCCCATAATATTTCCAAAACCATCAAGAGTGAGATTTCCATCTAGAAGAGAGTTGTCAAAAGTGACTTTGTTGTTGCTACCCTGAGCAGCAATATTACCCTTGATCCAAGCCCTCTGATCAAAGGTAATGTCTGTTGTTCCATTATCTGTGGTGATATTACCCTCCATATTGGCTGTGCCATGAAAAGTAATATTTGATGTTGATCCTGCGTTGTACTGGGTGAAATTCCCAGTCCATTTGGCATTGTCTTTGAAAGTAATATTTGAAGTTCCGCCAGTTTGTGTGGCATCGCCATTGAATTGTGAGTTTTCATTAAAATTGGCAGTAAAGGTTCCGCCACTTTGGGTGAGTTTGTTACTGAGTTGCGCATTGGTTGAGGCTGTGAGATTTGCAGTTCCTCCAGTGGTTTCGATTGTCCCATTTGTCATTTTGGAATTATTTTGGAACTGAATATTGGAAGTTCCACCATTGCTAGTTACGATTTTCCCCCCTTGCATTTCTGCACTATCTTTGAAAGTGATATTGGCTGTGCCTGCTTGGACATTGAAAGTTTCATTTATGGCTTTTGAGGTGTTGGCAAAAGTGATATCAATATTAGAGTTGAAATTTGAGGTTCCATTTTGGAGTTTGGAGTTATTGTTAAAAGTCGCTGTGGTTTTCCCTGCACCTTGATTTGTGTCAATCCCACCCTCTAGAGTCGCAGAATTTTTAAAATCATATGTCGAAGTTCCTCTAGCACTGATGAGTTTTCCTGTGATTTTGGAATCGTTGTCAGCTGTAAGTGTGTTTGTCGTTCCAGAAAAAGTTGTATTTCCATTGATTTGGGCTGAGGTTTCAAGGGTCACGGTATTTGTTTGAGTAGAAAAATTTGAATCCCCATTGATTTTTGAGTTAGATTTGAGGGTGACTGTGGCATTACCAGTTCCATTTGTTTGGATTCCATTGCTGATTTGAGAGTTTCCATACATAGTGGCTGTAAAGTTGCCATTGTTGGCATGACGCACGCCCCCCTTGATTTCATAGCCATTGAGCGTGTTAAGATTGGTATTCCCTTGAGTTTGAAGTTCTCCTGTGATATTTCCCTTGCCAAGAGCGATTTGATTAAGTCCTCCGTTTGTTGTTGTGATTGTTGCATTACCATTGACAGTGAGATTTGCCCCATCTTGTTGAAGCGTGGTATTTCCATTAGTTTCAGCGATATTGTTAGCATTTCCACTCATAGAGAGAGAACCGATAGTGATTGTGGCGTTTGTTTCTGTCAAGATCTGATTTGTATTTTGATTTTGCATTGTTACTGCGGTGATACTTGTGGTCGCATTCCCTCTACTGACTAGATTGTTTGTATTAGCTCCTTTAAAATTCAGCGTCCCAGCACCAGCCTGTTCTTTAAAAACCAAACGCACTTCATCTGCTCCAGCAAGTTCTGAAGTTCCATTGATTTTTGAATTTTCTACGGCAGCGATATCGACTTTTGTGGATTGAGCGGAAGTGTGGATGCCATTTGTTACACTTGAGCTTCCTTGAAGTAGGAATGAAAGCCCACCAGCTCCTGTTGTAGACACTTTATTGATAGTGGAGCTTCCATTGGTTTTGATTGTATTGGCAGTATCGCTATTTGAGGATGTAGTTAGCGACACATCCCCAATGGTTGAGTTTTTGTTGACTGTGAGTGAGTTGTTATTGCCTCCTGCATTGGAGGTGATTCCATTGGTGATAGTGCTTCCATCAACAGTAGCAGTAAAAGCACCGCCAGAGTGGGAGATTTTGTTGATAGTAGAGCTTTGGGTGATATTAAAAGTTACCTCTTTGTTTGTGGTAACTGTTCCACCAATGGTCGAACTATTGATAGTGATAGGATTTTGATTTGTTCCACTAAGTGTGAGGTTGCCTGTGATGTTGGCATTGGTGATGGATGTTTTGTTATTTCCACCATTATTGGCTGTGAGTGTGACATTTCCTGTGATTTGATTTTTGTTACCTGTGCCATCGATTGTGAGATTATTGGTAGTTCCTGTTGCACTTAGTCCACCAGCAGTGATTGAAGATCCATTTGTAAGAGAGATTGTGTTTGTAGTGGCGGTGGAGGTAACTCCATTTGTAATGGTGCCTTGATCCATTGTGAGATTGAGAGAATTTCCGCTTGTAGAGAGAGTGCCTGCAAGGCTTCCGTTGTTTTTGATGTTGACTGTGCTAGTTCCGGCATTTGTTACATTTCCAGTGTAGGTGGAGTTGTCGATATTGAGTGTGAGATTGCTATTCCCACCATTGCCTGTGAAGTTTCCTTGGATTTTATCTCCATCATCCAGCTTGATTGTAGTGTTTCCACCACTTGCATTGATGTTTCCAGCGATATCAACCTTTTTACCACCGGCTTGATTGATATTGAGAGATCCCCCATTCATAGCGATAGCCGTCCCAGCTCCACTTAGCTCTACATCTCCATTGAAAGTGAGGTTTCCATTTCCCGCTACATTGAAAATCCTTGTAGGTATAGTGCCAGATACCTTGATGTTGGCATCTACTGTAAGACTTCCACCGTTTCTAATATCAAAAGCCGAGGGGTTACTAGGTAATGTCCCACCAGTAACATTGAAGATAAGACTTGCTCCAGTGGAGCCAAAAGTAGTTGCACTATTTAGGCAGGCAACGATCCCGCAAGTGTTTTTACTAGAAGCAATATTGACAGTTGCTGTTAGAGTTCCACTAGCAAGAGCGATGCTACTTGTGAGGATAGGTTGTTTTGCAGAGGGTTTTGATGGATCATCTTGAAATGAGATATTTACCGTATCTCCCCCTTGAAATCCATTGGGTGCCTGATTCCAGTCATTGTAACTCTGCCCCTCACACAGCATTCCACAAGCAACAATGCTAAGAGCTACACGACTACCAATTTTCACTATCTCAAATCTCACAAAAATTTTTCTTGCAATGATACTCTTTTCTCACTCAAAAAAGTGCCTCAAAGTTTGTAAATTACGCAATTCTAAAATTTAAGGATAAATTTATTTTATCACCTTCTTCTCCTGTATCCATCTCCATTGGTGGACTGAGTAGTGTAAGTCGGAGTGTAACTATCTTGATGATAGTATCGTTCTGCTTGACTCTGACTTGGCACTTGAGAGCTTGAAGGCTGATAAGTATCCCTAGAACTTCCTCTATATCCCCTCTGCACAGGAGTGTTGGAGGGGGTAGGGGTATAAGTATCTCTTGGATAGAAGCGATTTGCGTTCCCATTTTCTTCTTCGTTGTAGTTAGGAGAGTATTGGGGCTGTGAGGTAGACTCTTCATATCCATCAATGATTTGGTTGCGACTGCCCTCATAGTGCTTCATATTGGAGCGATCGTTTTTCTTGATCGTTGGGATGTCCCTAACAGTGTTTCCTCGAAGTTTTCGCACTTTTAGGCGATTGGGGTCTGCTGGAGGAGGGGGTGGTGGGACATAGCGATCTGTAAAACTCCAGCGGATTCCAGCATTGAAAAGCACATCAGTGCTATAACTCCCCAAAAAGCTAGTATCAAGCTCTAGATAGAATCTAAGATAATCCTCTATTGTGATATTTGAGATGATAGAAATCCCTACATCAAAATCCATATCAAAACTTTTTTCAAACTTACTCCACTCATCTTTAAGGATCGTATCTGCACCATTAAAAAGTGAATAGTCTACAAAGACTCCAGCTTTGAGATCGCCTCTGAATCTTTCATTCCACTCATAGCCAAAATACAGTGAGCTTCTAAGCAATAAGGGGAATTGGAAGTCGATTTGTGCTTCTATGGGGGTGCCATGAGGATCGCTCGTGCTAAGAGATGTTGGGAAAATGAAGCCTGAGGTGAGTTTGCCCTGAACCTCTGCGTAAGCAAAATCACGACTGGAGGTGAAAGCAAATTTTTTGCCCACTTCTGCGGTGAGGTTGAGAAGATGGGCTGAGAAAGATGTGGAAGAGGCAAGCGAACCTAGATTGACATCTGTGGGGGAGTAGGCGTATTTGAAAATGATGTCATAGTAGAAGCGATTGCTCCAAATAGAGGTGTAGTAGAGAAACCCCCCATAAGATTGCGTGCTTGAGGTAAAAATATCTGTGGTGGTATCAAGGAGATTTATCTCAAACCCAAAGCCTAAGAAGTCGTTGTGTCCGCGATAGAGGGCATTCATATCATATCCCCCTACAATACTCATAAACAAATCTTTCCCAGCTGTGAGGTTGCTATCTTGCACGAAAGAATTTTGTGCGATTGTGTAGTGGAAATAAAGTCCGTGATCCTTAGGATAGTTTCGCAAATCCCCTAGGCGGAGGTTTAGGGTTTGGCTAGAGGATTCAAAAAGCCGATAGGGAGTGTTTAGGGCTGTTGTGAGAGCTTGGGCTAGAGGGCTTTGCCCATCTGGAGTGATGTTGGTGATGAACCATTGGGCTTGATTTCTATTGTCCACTCGCTCTAGATGAGTGGTGTATGAGGTGAGTCCCATCACTGTGGGCAGAGCGGAGAAAGTGGCATCGGTATTTTGATCTTGTATCGTGGCGACAATCATATTATCTGCTGTGCTAATAGAGCTTGCTAGGGCTTGGGAGAAGGTGTTTGGGTTGTAGAGGATGTCAAAAGTATGGGAGCCTGAACCTTGGGCAAATGTAATGGTATCCGTGGCTTTTTCCCCTACATCAGCATAGATTGCAAAGGTTCCAGCTCCTGTAAGTGTGCCACCCCCTGTGAGGGATTTTTTCATAAAAGCTTGTTCAAAGCGATTGGAGCCATTTTCGTTGTTCATAAAGTTGACTGTAGCTCCATTGATTGTGAGGTTGCTAATGCTATTTTCAAAGTTTGCATTGGGACCAGCACCATTGTTGTTTTGCCCCCACATATTCCATACAGAATTTCCACCCATAATAAAGTCAGTTTGATTTCCTATGATTGTGGAATTAAGGGTTGAATTATTTTCAAGAGAGAGGGTTGCACTTCCTGTTTGTTGTGAGTAGGTGGTAAAAGTTGCTGAGGAGTTGGAGAGATTGAGTGTGAATTTTGCTTGATTTGAGAGAGAAACCACACCCTCATAATATGAGTTTTGATTTGCAAGATTGAGCTCAAAAGTTGAAGTATCTTTGACTTCAATTCCCCCTTTGAGATAAATATTTTGTCCTGCCTTGTTTCCTCCGGAATTGATTTTAACTCCTGATGCCCCCTCTGTATAGAATAGAATAGGACCTCTTCCTTGGTTGTTAGATAAATCAATATTTAAATTTGCATCAGTAATATTAAGAGACGAATCTTTGATACCAAACAATCCCACCGAATTCATATCACTCGTTGCCGATGCTGTTATAGCAAGGTTGGCATTAATGTCAAGCGAGGCTTTATTTTTTAATTGAAAGTAAGAATCTGTTCCAAAAGTATTGATTGCACTAGAATCGATAAAGAATGAAATATTACCCTTATTAAAAGTAAGTTTTTTTCCATCATTGAGAAAGATTAGGCCATTGTTTGCTTTCCAATTTCCACTAATAATGGTTCTTACACTCAAAGATGCGCTTGAATTTTGAAAAAAGATATTGTCGGTTAAAACAAAGTCTTTGGCTTGAGTTTCATTGTAATTAAAATTCCCTGCAGTGTTTTGCGAGATTCCACCTATGGGAAGATCTTTCCAATTATTAATCGTCACTCCATAAGAAAGACTTCCAAAAAGAAGCAAAGAGAGAAACTTACTGCTGTGGACCATATTTTCTCTCTATTTCACGCTTATTATAATCGCGGATAAGATTGATGCTTCGTGTCTCTATTCGACCATCGACACGATTGGCATAGTTTTGCTCATTGACTTCTATATTTTTCCATAGACTTTTTTCTCGCAAATATCTTTGACGATTGGCATATTTTATTTCATCTTCGACCTTTTTGTCGTTACGATTGCTTTGGATTGTGTATTGTTCTTCTAATTCTTGAGGTTTTAGATGAGTTCGCTCCTGCACTCTTCTTCTGCTTTGTTCGGCTTCATAGAGAAGATTTCTTTGCACTGAGGCAAATGTGCGTGGGTTTTGCGGTGTGCTAGGTCTTTTATAGACTTTTGCATAATCCCTTCCTAGCAAAAATCTCATCCCTAAATTTGCAGAATACTCAAGCCTACTTTCACCAAAAAAGCTTGTCTTCCCTCCAAAATATATTCTAAAGTTTTGAGTTACTAAGATATTGCTTTGCAAAGAGAGGGTGAGGCGTGAGTTTGCTCTCTCTTTTAGAGTGGTATTATCCAGTGTGCTGGAGGCAAAGACTTGATCTCCATCATAGAAGATTCCAAGAGAGATATCCGCCCTTTTTGCAAACTCAAACCCCATATAGCTTCCCACCTGATAAAAAAGAGGGATAGAGTAGGGAGTGCGGAGAGTGGAAGTCTTATCATAAAGAGTGATCTCACTTCCATACCCTGCACTTACTTTTGCAGTAGGCTGAAGAAAGAATCCATAAGAATACACAAACTTCCATCCAAGCTCAAGTGAGCCTACAAACAAGTGAGAGGCAGAAGAGGAGAGGGGAGAGTAGCTAGGGGAGAGATAGAGGTATTTCACTCTTGTATCAATATAAAATCTTGAGGGGGCAAGATAGGTGTTATACACCGCTACCCCAAAGACATTGGTTGTGTTTTTTGGAGAATCTAGCCAAGAGTAAGAATATTCAAAATTCACTCCTAAGAAATTTTGCCCAACAGGAGGAACAAAAGCGTGATCATAGCCCACTTCACCTTGAGCGACTTTAAGAGTGGAGTTATAAATAGAAGAGAGTTGGGAGAAAGAGCCTCCAAGCCAAAGTGAGTCAGAGTAGCGATGATCTCTTAGATCCCCAAGCGTGGAGTTAAGAAGCGAACTTGTATGGATGTAGTAGAGGTTGTAGAGATTCTCTAATGCGATATGGAGAGGAGAGCAGAGCAGGGAAGTGGCTACGGTCGTGGAGAGTAGGAGTTTTCTCATCGATATCCTCTATTGTAGTTTTCTCTAATCCCTTCCATAGAGCGTCGGTTTTGTGCAGGATTAGAGTTTTGATACATCGGCACATTTGTATCTCTTTTGTAATTCTGACTTGGAGCATTGATTTGAGTAGGATTATCAATAAACTCAGGTGCACCAGTTGGTTTTTTCTCCACTTGAGGAGTGATTTGAAGCTTTTCAATCTGCTGATCTTGAGGTTTTTGAGTCCCCTCAAATGGCTTTTGCTTGATGATGACTTTTGGCTGATAGACTTTGCGTTTTTTCTTGCCAGAGTAGTTTTCTAGGATACCTTCAGTCTCATAGTTTTGCACCTCAGGAATTGTTCGACGCCATTTAGGATACTTGCTAAAGTCTTCACTAGGAGCATCCATATAAGGAGGGATATAAGGCATTTGAGGGTGCAATCTTCCAAAATTGATCCTTACTCCAGCATTGAGTGTGAATGTGGAGTTGATTGTCCCAAAAAACGCCGTATCTACATCAAAATAAATCCTCCAATACTCATTTAAGATGACATTGGTTCCAGCGTTGATTCGCCAATTGAAGTTTCCACCATGAGAGAGGGTAATCCTATCTAAGAAATCCTCAAGTCGCAAATCGCCCCCAGTATTAAAATCATATTCAAAACTTGTTCCAGCATACAAATCCCCCTCATACCCTCTTGAATTCCAAGTCCAGCCAAAAGTCAATCCTGTTCGCATACTCACAGGGGCGTTGAAGTCTAATCTTGCTTTGACAAGCTGGTTACTCCAATCCATAAAATTCCAATCCTGCCCACTGCTAAATGCAAAGCTCATCCCAGCATCAGGTTTGAGATAGAGGTAGTCATTGGGGCTGGTGGAGAGTTTGACTGGGAGCTTAAATCTTTTTCCCACTTCAAGCTGAGCGTAGAAATTGTGAGAGTAAAACTCTGGGGTGTTTCTCTCTAGGATTTCAGAGTTGATGATGAATTTGTTGTGCGTGAAGTAGTATTTGGCTAGGGCATCGATATAAAAGCCATTGTCAAAGAAAAATGTGTCATACACTGAGAATCCATAAGACTGGGATTGTCCTATATAGGAGGGATTGGAGAAGTCATCTTCATCAGGGATTCCATTGGAGTTGAAGAAATTCACATCAAAGCTTCCACCTAAGAAGTTTTTCCCCCCAAGGACGAAAAAGTTTTGATCATATCCAAGCCAGATTGAGGCGTATTCATCCCATGAAGCTGTGGTTTGGTTTGTTTCTTTTGAACCTAGGCGTCCGTATTTGCTTCTTAGCCATACACCATGGACACGATTGAGCTTTCTTAGCTCTCCCATTCTTAGGTTTAGCGTGTCAATTTGGGTTTTGTAGATCCTAAATTGGGTTTGGAAAATCGAATCAAGGAGTTTGGAGAGATAGGAGTTGTCTGCTCTTTGCACATCAGTAACAATCCACTGCCATCCTGCTGGATTACCATTTGCATTGTAGATTTCACGCTTTAGGTTTGTAATATAGTTATAGACCCCAACAGGTGTAACTGCTCCTACAAAATCCCCACCTGCACCTAGTCCTTGTTGCTTTGCAACAACGATTTTTTTATCTTCTAGGTTTGTATTAAGCAAGGATTTGTCAAAATTGCCTTGATTCCAAAAAAGCTGAACATAGTTTGTTCCAAAAACTTGAGTAGTTGCAATCACTTGGTCAGTTGCAATAGTTTCTTGCAAGTCCCCTGCAGGAGTATTAACAGGTGTCCATCCACCGGTATTAAGCACACCAAAAAGACGAAATACTCCATTTTGTCCTTGGATGTTTTGTGCGGTTAGGGTGTAGCGTGAGTTTTGATCAAGTTGAGTGGAAGTTCTGAGTGTTTTTCCTTTGTCTGTGTATCTAAAATCTACGGCAGAGAGTTTGCTTAGATGCTCAAAATTGTCTTTTGTGAGATCTGCTTGTGCGTTGTTAAGAGTAAGGTTTTGAACAGCATTGTTTTGACCTATATACCAAAGCCCTGCATTGCTAAGACTTACATTGCTTTGTGCAGCCAAATTTTTATAATAAACAAAATCGGCATAAAGAGTGGAGTTGTCTGCAGTGAGATTGACTTGTGCAGATTGTGCACGGATATTGATGTCCAGAGTGGCTTTTGCTCCATTGCTTAGCTTAAAATTTGTTGGACCCCCAAGAAGCTCGAGTTTTCCATTATAGAATGATTTAGAGTTGCTTAGATTGATTGTTGTGATAGAGTTGACATAAGTGGCAATATCCCCTGTAAGCTGGACAGTTACTCCTGCATCTTGAGCTGGATTAACATTGATTGTCCCATTATCTGTATTGTCAAAAATAGCTCTTGTATCCGTGATGCCTTGATTGTTTGGATTATTGTTATCAAGAGCTCCGGTGGCCTTAGAGAGATCAACGATAAGATCGTTTGTAAAATTGATTGTCCCTCCTGAGTTTCTAAGGATTGAGAAAATCTTGCTTCCCTCTGTGGCAGAGATATTGGTTTTTACCCCTACATTCAAGACAAGAGTATTTCCTGCACCATTTCTTTTCAAGTCAAAAATTTGCTCCCCAATAGCTTGATTTGCATCTACAACAATCGAGAAAGTCCCACTCCCACTAAGAGTATTATTGGCATTCCTCTCTATTCTATACAGTGGGGTAATCTTGTTATTTTCTCTTCCAACTATCGTGAGATTCACTAAGAGATTGTGATCAAAAGTGATACTTCCATTGTAAAACTGGAATCCATTAGTCGGAGCAGTAGTAGTGGTAATATTTAATGTGCTATCTTCAAAAATTACAAGAGGATTAGAGATAGGGATTGGACCAGCAGGGGGTAGAGGATTTGTTATATTGTTTTGATCCAATTTCCACCATGCATCAGCAACAACGCCATACAGGCTTTGAGCTAGTGCAACACTAAAAAATCCAATCCTCAAAAACTTATTCATTATTTCATCAGCACCTTTAGGCTCTCTCTTGGATCTTTTCCATTGATGATCTCTTGCACTTGAGTGGCAATAGGGGTGTAGATCCCCTCTTTTTTGCTGATTTGATCAATAGCTTTGGAGCTTTTTACTCCCTCAGCCACTTCTCCTAGTTCTTGGAGGATTGTATCTATGGGTTTGTTTTGGGCGAGAGAAAGTCCGACACGATAGTTTCTTGAAAGAGTTGAGCTAGCTGTGAGGAAAAGATCTCCAGCTCCACTAAGACCCAAAAATGTTTCCATCTTAGCTCCAAAATGCTCTCCAAACCTGCACATCTCCACTAGTCCTCTAGCCATTAGCGAGGCTTTGGCATTGTTACCTAGAGAGAGGCCATCACAAATCCCCCCAGCAATTGCAATAACATTTTTATACGCACCGCTGACTTCCCCACCGATGATATCTGGGCTGACATAGGTTTTGATAAAAGGGGGCATAAGCTCTCTAAACTCCCTTGCTAGAGGGATATTGATCGAGTTGATGACCAAAGCACAGGGGAGTTGCTTCATCACCTCTTGTGCAAAGCTAGGTCCAGAGAGAAAGCAAAGCGAGAGTGAAGGGAAAAAGTGCTGGAAAATATCGCTGACAAATGCTCCGCTATCTTCCTCAATCCCCTTGCTTGCACAGAGGATTTTTGGCTCTTTGCTCAAAGAATCTAATGCTGGGTAGAAAACCTCAGCTATCCAGCTACGCAAAGCACTCGAAGCAATCGCAATCACAAAAAAATCTGCACTCAAAGCTTCTTGCATATTTACTTGTTTGATTGGATTGGGAGTAGGGAGATCATCTAGGGATAGAGTCCGCCTAGAGTGGATATAGACTTGGTTGTTAAGAGAGAGAGAAAAGGCGAGTGCTTTTCCCCAAGCACCGCCTCCAAAGACGCTAACGACTGCCATAAAAAACCTTGAATTCATGAATTTTTGATTTAGAGCAAAACAAAAAGAGTTCCACTTTTTTGGAGTTTTTGCTTCAAACTCACCTATCTTTGACTTCATTTTGTGTAAAAATATCTCCAAAATTTTAAGGCAAAAAAAGGATAAAAAAATGGAAGTCCTAAAACATATCGAAATTGTTCGGTTTGAAGATGGAGAGAGGATAGAGAGAGAGGATGTAGTGATTTTGGAATCAAGAGTGAATTTCTATCTTAATGGTGAGAAAATCATCTCAACAATGTGTATCCCTCAAAATCAAGAAGCTCACATGGTAGGGTTTTTGCTCAGTGAGGGGGTGATAGAGGGGATTGAGGATGTGCAGAGTGTGGAGGTGAGCGAGGATGGGCTAAGTGTAAGTATGCAAGCCAAAATCAACTCAAACAATCTCAAAAATCTCTACAAAGAAAAAACATTGGTTTCAGGCTGTGGTGGAGGAGTAACTGGAAATGTAGAAAACTCTGTGCAAGTAGAGTTCAACACTTCGCCAATCAAAGTCAAAGGGGAGTGGGTGCTCTCTCATGTGAAGCGATTCTATCAAGAGAGTGAGCTGTATCTCCAAACAGGCTGTGTGCATAAGGCAATGCTACTTTTTTGCGATGATAGCTCTTTGGTGAGTGAGGATATTGGGCGACATAATGCTATTGATAAGGTGTGCGGAATGGCCAGAATGCAAGGGAGAGATCCCAATGAGGGGATACTTATTGTAAGTGGTAGGCTAAGCTCTGAGATGGTAACAAAAGCAGTAATGCATCATATCCCTATTGTGATTTCAAGAACTGCACCGACATTTTTGGGAGTGCAAACCGCTCAAAAACATGGAATCACACTTTGTGGGTTTGCAAGAGGAAAAAATATGAATCTCTACACTCACACTTCAAGGATTTGCTAGAGCTTCTTGCGAGAGCCTTTTTTGCTCTCTTTGCTCTCTGAGAGCTTGAATATCTACACGATGAAAACCTTTTGTATCAACTTGAAAAACTCTCACATCGTATTGGACTTGATTGTCTAAGATTTTTTCTTTGAAATAATCCAAGCTTTCAGGATAAATAAGCTTATAGAAGATTTCCATACCAATAGCTGTGGAGTAATTTACCCAATCGTATTTCAAATCACTATTAAGGAGCGAGCCGTATTCGATGAGTTTTTGATCTGTTTTTCCAATCGAGCTTGCGATATAGAGATTTTTTCTATCTCTTTGTTGGGTGAGGATGGAGAGAGATGGGTTGTAATTGATTTGTGTAGAGAGAAATGTGGCTGATTTTTTTTTGAAATATCCAATTTGCGAGAGCAAAAGCCCTGTTTTGACAACAGGGGTGTTTAAAAAAACATCAGCATTTTCAATCAAAGCCTCTTGAGATTTGCTACTTTTGGCAAAAGTAGCGGCAATTTCATTGGTGATTGTTAGCTCTGAGAGATCAGGTATGCTCTCTTGCAAAATCATTGAAAGTCTTCCACCAACAGGGCTATCATCATTGTAAGCAATCACATGCGTGCCATCACGAAGCTCAAGAAGTGTGTGGATCTGATCCTCATAGCTTATCCCTCCAAAAAAGAGCAGGGGAGAAGATGAGGGGGAGAATGGGATTTGTTTGTAATTGACTGTGGGAATATATAGGGGGATTTTTAGAGCAAGTTTTGAGCTTTCTAATGCCCCTTTTGTTGTCATTACTGCAACAATAAACTGAAATCCTTTTTGCTCAATTTTTTCATAAGTGCTTTTGATCGATTTTTCTTCCTCATCCCCGCAATCAAAGACTTCAAACTCAAAATCCCTCCCTCTTGCTGAGAGGTAAGCTAGGATCGTATCGATTGTGGCAATTGAGTAGCGACCAATGATTTTTTTAGGCATCATCAAAGCGACTTTGACACCACTTCTATCTGAGATTTGCGAGAATTGAGCGATTAGCTCTTCTTGAGGTTTGGAGAAGTGGGGGGTGCCAAGCTTTAGATCTTGTGCAAAAAGCACAGAGGAGAGAAGGAAGAAGAGAGCTTTTTTCATAAAAGAGCCTTTAGATTTTTGAGATCTCTTAGGGTTTGTCGTTTTAGATTCTCAAGCCTGATGAGTGCTTTGAGAGAATGAGTGATTAAGAGTTTTTTGCCTCTGAGATTGAGGCTTGAACCAATACTTAGAGGATGTTTGGGGAAAAGCTGGCTTGCTATCTCCTCCAATCCAAAAATCAATCCATATTGTGCAGGACTTTGCATGATTTGTGCAAGTAGAATCTCACGATACTTTTGTATATCTTGAGGAGGGCAGACCTCTTGAGCTTTGTAGAAAGAAAAAATCGCACACTCTTGCAAAGAGAGATTTAAAACCTTTGAAATCATATCTTGAAGCATTTGTGAACTTTTTTGTGTGAGAAATGCACCATTTTTTTCTACCAAAGGAAAAGTAGTAATGAGCATAACTCTAGCATTTTGAGGATTCCAGCCTAGATTTTGGACAGGCTGGGGGGCTGGCTTTTGTGGAGTAGGGAAATGGAAATCATCACAATACTCCACGCCAAACATTTCAAGATGATAGAGATGATTTAGAGCAATGAGTTGATTCAAAGCTCAAGCACCTTCCAAGGCAATCCTTGAGTATTGAGCTCTTCCATAAATGGATCAGGATCTAGCTCTTCCATATTAAACACGCCTGCTCCGCCCCACTTGCCCTCAACGATAAGTTTTGCACCAATCATTGCAGGAACGCCTGTGGTGTAGCTAATGGCTTGAGAGTTCACCTCTTTGTAGCATTCTTGATGATCGCAAACATTGTAGATATAGATTGTTCTCTCTTTGCCTTCTTTGATCCCCTTGATATAGCATCCGATGTTTGTTTTCCCCACCGTTCTTCCTGCTAGGCTTGCTGGATCAGGAAGGAGGGTTTTGAGGAATTGGATTGGTATGATTTTGCTTCCATTGTGCTGCACTTCATCAATTCTAAGCATTCCTACATTTTCTAAGCATCTCATGTGGTTGAGATAGTTTTGGGAGAAAGTCATAAAGAAGCGGATTCTTTTCAATCCCTTGATGTTTTTAACTAGTGATTCTAGCTCTTCGTGATAGAGAAGATAAGAATCTTTCTCTCCTACTTCTGGATAATCCCATACCTGCATAATCTCCATAGGATTTGTTTCAATCCACTCTCCATTCTCCCAATATCTTCCCTTAGAGCTGACTTCTCTTAGATTGATCTCAGGGTTGAAGTTTGTTGCAAAAGGATAGCCATGATCTCCAGCATTGCAATCTAGGATGTCAATGCTATGAATCTCATCAAAATAGTGCTTTTGAGCATAAGAGCAAAATACATTTGTAACCCCTGGATCAAATCCACTTCCAAGAAGTGCAAAAATCCCTGCTTCTTTATAAGCATTATCAAATGCCCATTGCTCTTTGTATTCAAACTTTGCAGTATCAGGATGTTCATAGTTTGCAGTATCTAGGTAGTGAGTCTTTGTCTTCAAACATGCTTGCATAATTGTAAGATCTTGATAAGGAAGTGCGACATTGATAACTACTTTTGGCTTGAGCTCATTGATGAGTTCTGCGAGTGCTTGGACATCGTCTGCATCTACACTTCTGCACTTGATTGTAACCCCTGTTTTTTCTTTTACGCTTTTTGCAATCTCTTCACACTTGCTTAGTGTCCTAGAAGCAAGAGTGATTTCTCCAAAAGTTTGGGCATTCATGGCAAGTTTGTGGGCTACAACTCCGCCAACTCCGCCAGCTCCGATCTGTAAAACGCTCATAATCATCTCCAAAAATCAAAATAAACCTGCAATTATAGAATCAAAATCCTAAAAAAGATTCTTATAGCAATAATTTTGATACATCACTTTTTGTAAATTTTTTTCAAACTTTCTTGCACTTTCAAGAGTCTTTTCAAGAAAAACTAGATAAGATTTTTTGTTTATGATAGTTTTATGAAATATACAAAAACATTGAGTTTGGACTCTTTGATATTCTCGTATTGAGATCAAAGAGTTGTTAAATGATATTGTTTAAGGTTGGAGGCTGATTTGAAGAGTTTGAATATCGTGTTTTGTTCTTTGGTTGTTTTTTTGAGCGGATGTGCAAGCATTAGTCTTACAGAAGTGAGCAAACAATACTATGGGGGCAGTGCAACCAAAGCTTATGAACTTGCAAAAAAGGGTGCCAATCTCCCCAAAACCAAAGACAATGGAGAAAAAGAGGAGGCAAAAGAAGCTTCAGGAGATGAGCTATTGTGGCAGATTCAGGGCGGGATTATTGGATTTGACTTGCAAAAACCTGAGGCAAAAGATTTTCTTGAACTCGCAGAGAAAAATATCAATGCCAATGAGCTTCAAGGAATCCTTGCCTCCTTTTTTGAGAATTTTGGTGCTGTTTTGGTCAATGATACGATTATGACTTATAAGGGGTTTTTGTATGAGGGGGCGATGGTTAATTATTACAAAGCTTTGTTGTATATGTCTGAGGGAAAAAATGCTGATGCAAGAGTGGAGCTTAACCGTGCAAGTGATCGACAAAGACGCATTAAAGAGTATTATGAAAAAGAGATTTTAAAAGCTCAAGAAAAAGAGCAGGGAGCTTATAAAAACAAAGAAAATAAAGGGGATCCATCAAAGCAGAAAGGGGAGGGAGATAAAATTTTGCAAAGTTATAGCAATCTCTCCAAATTCTCTTCACTCAATGGTTATATCAATCCAATGATAGATTATGTTTCAGGTCTTTTCTTTATGCTTGAGGGAGATTCTAGCAAGGCGATTGATTTTCTTAAGGAATCTTATGGTGTTTCTCAAGTTGATCTAGTCAAGGAAG
>DXDJ01000029.1 GCA_019115525.1 Candidatus Helicobacter avistercoris
GGGGGCTAGTTTCCTAGCACCTCAGAGCATCGCTTGCAAGGAGTGTTTTCATCTACTGAGAGATATCTCCAGCATCGTGGGCACTTAGCTTTATCTGCTTTATGGAGTGAGAAAGTCTTGCCATTGACCTCAAAGCTTGCTACTTTCTCCCCCTCTGCACTTTTTGCACTCTCAGAAACAATAAGCCACACATCCAAAGATTCAAACCCGTATTCACTTACCACGACAAGCTCAAGAGAGCTTTTGATTTTGCCTTCTTGCTTAAGAGTGTTAAGTGTAGATTCAAAAGCGTTTTTAATCTCAAGCAACTCATCAAAATCCTCGCTCACCTCATAGTGATAAGGACTTCTAGTAAGAGAGAAAACATCTTTGATACTCCCCTCAGTGATTGCCTCACTTGCATAAGCCAAAGCCTCATTTGCAGTATATGTAAGGATTGGTGCGATTGCATAAAGCATCTCTCTAGCAATGATTGCCATTACACTTACACTTGCCTCTCTCCCCTTGCTTCCGACTTTATCGCAATACAAGCTATCTTTGCAAAGTTCAAGGTAGATCCCGCTAAGCTCGTTTGTGATGAAATTTTGCAAGATTGAAAGCCCTTTGACAAAGTCAAACTCTTGGAAGCACTCTTGCACTTTATCAAAAGTCTGCATCGCCACTTGGTAAGCCCATCTATCGATTTTTGAGAAGCTCTCAAGTCCTAAAATCTCCTTGCATTCGTTAGTATTGGCAAGGAGGAATCTAATCGTATTTCGGATTTTTCGATAAGTTTCTGCGACTTGTTTAAAAGTGGATTTTGCCACCCTTAAGTCATTTTGATAATCACTACTTGCCACCCATAGTCTTAAAATCTCGCTTCCAAACTCCTTGATCACCTCATCAGGGAGAATCACATTCCCTTTGCTTTTGCTCATCTTCTCATCATTTTCATCCACTGTAAAGCCGTGAGTTAGAATGATAGAAAAAGGTGTTTTGGCATTGATCGCACAAGAGACTAGAAGTGAGCTTTGGAACCACCCACGATGCTGATCGCTTCCCTCAAGATAGAGGTTTGCTGGATAATTCCCTGCATTGTATTTGCTTGATTGAAGCACCGCTTTCCAAGTGCTTCCACTATCAAACCAGACATCTAAAATATCCAAATTTTTCTCAAATTCCCCTGCTCTGCTTGCAAGGTGAGGGGGTAGAAGCTCCTCAATGCTCTTGCTCCACCACGCATCACAACCCTGCTCTCTAAAAATACTTTGAATATGACTCATCACTTTTTCATCTAACAGAGCCTCTCCGCTCTTTTTCTCGATAAAAAACGCGATAGGCACACCCCAATCTCTCTGTCTTGAGATACACCAATCAGGACGGTTTTCAATCATTGTTTTAAGGCGATTTTTCCCACTTGCAGGATAGAAAGCAACCTTTTCAATCTCCTCTAGTGCAATTTCTCTCAAAGTCTTGCCATTGTGAAATGGCTTATCCATTAGGATAAACCACTGTGTTGTGGCTCTGAAAATCACAGGTTGATGCGTTCTCCAGCAGTGCGGATAGGAGTGCTTGATTTTCTCACTCTTTAGCAATGCATTTCCCAAGAGCTTCATAATCTTCTCTTGAGATTCAAAGATATTTTTCCCCAAAAACTCAGCATCTAGCAATCCCTCAAGAGTGATAAGCTCGTTGTAATTCCCCTCATCATCCACAGGCACAAGGGTAGGAAGCCCATATTTTAGCCCCACTTTGTAGTCATCCTCTCCGTGCCCAGGGGCTGTATGCACGCACCCCGTGCCATCTCCCATTGTCACGTGATCTCCTAAGATGATAAGGCTCTCTCTACCATTGAGAGGGTTGAGTGCGACAAGTTTTTCTAACTCATTGGAGTTAAATTCTTTGAGGATTTGCGAGTCTTTTAGGACACCTTTTTGTACCAATTTCTCCAGCAATTCTTTGGCAACGATATATCCCTCACTTGTAAGTACATAGATTTCATCAGGCTTTAGAGCAATCGCCACATTTGCAGGCAATGTCCAAGGAGTTGTCGTCCAAATCACAAAAGAAGCATTTTCTACCCCAAGCTTTTTAACACTCTCATCATTAAGACTAAAACTTACAAAAATAGAATCACTGATTTTCTCTTGATACTCCACTTCCGCTTCAGCCAGCGCACTCTTAGCCGCCCAGCTCCAGTAGATTGGCTTGTAGCGTTGTGCTAAAAGTCCGTTTTTGGCAATCTGACAAAGTGCCTCATAAATATCTGCTTCGAAGTCAAAATCCATTGTTTTATAAGGATTGTCAAAATCCCCTAGAACGCCTAATGATTGGAACTCTTGACTTTGGATATTGATAAAGTCTTTCGCCCACTCACGGCAAAGCTCTCGCACTTTGGCTTTGGGGAGTGTGTCTTTTTTCTCTTTGCCTATTTTTTTCTCGACCTGTTGCTCGATAGGAAGTCCGTGACAATCCCAGCCAGGGGTGTAGTAAGGGTATTCTCCTTGAAAATAGTGGAATTTTACGATGATGTCTTTTAGGATTTTATTGATTGCGTGTCCGATGTGAAGGTGTCCGTTTGCATAGGGAGGGCCATCGTGGAGCGTGAAGCTCACTTTGGGATCTCTTTGGTTTTGCATTTGAGAGAAAGCCTTTTGCTCTTGCCATTTTTTGTAAGTGTTTGGCTCGTTGCTTGGGAGATTTCCACGCATTGGAAAATCAGTTTGAGGAAGATTCATACTTTCTTTGTAATCCATTGTAAAATCCTTGGGGTAAAAATCAAATATAAGATTTTAACAAACCCACTTGGAGTTGTGAGTGTTTTATCAAATTTTTCATAGTTTTATTGGCGATTTTTTTATCCTAGAGCAAGAAGGGGCAATCGCAATGCTTCATCAAGACTTCTCACTTCTGCCCTCAAGTGCCACTCTCTCCCCCACTGCATTGCTTGATAAGGCAAAAAATCAGCTTAACTCCTATTTCAAAGGAGAGCTAAAAGATTTTTCACTTCCTTTTGTACTCAGTGGAAGCGAGTTTGAAAAGAGGATTTATCAAGAGCTCTCTTTGATTGCTTATGGAGAAACCTTGAGCTATCAAGATTTAGCTCATAGAATCAACTCCCCACACTCTGCACGAGCGGTTGGCAATGCACTTGGCAAAAATCCACTCTTGCTCCTCATCCCTTGTCATCGTGTGATTTGCAAAAATGGAACGCTCGGAGGATATGTGCTAGGGGGAGAGAAGAAAAGGGAGCTTTTGGGATTGGAGGGGTTATATTTTTAAAAAAGTGTAGTTAAAAGAAAAGATAAAGCCCCCATTATAATCTGCTATACCTTGCGAGGTATTAAGCAAATTTGTTTTTAACATAAAATCAAAGGCGTGATTTTCAAAAAATACATTTCTAATACCTAGATTTGCGTTAAGTAAAAAAGATTGATTTTTCTTTTTTGCCTCTCCACCCATTGCGTTTAAAAACAAAAACTCAAATTGACCCCCAAGACCAATTCCCCCCAAAGCTTCAACCCTGTATCCTTTTGCATAAAAAACAGAGTATCCAAAATTATAATTTATGCTCAAATTTAGAGCATATCCTCCACTTGAGCGATATTGCAAAGCTGTCAAAATTTGATCTGTGTTATACCCCATTGCATCAATACGCTTTTTACCCCAATCATTTAAAAAAACAGAATCAAAATCAAGAGAGAAATAATGAGAAATCCTATCAGAGTAAGGAATAATAAAACCCATGCTCAGATAATTATCCAAGAAAACATTGTCAATATTGCAATTATACAATCCCCCAACCCCCAAACTAGCAAACCATCGAATATGATTAGAATACCCCTCATATTTTTCAGGAACTTCTATTTCTTGCTTATCTTGTTGTATTTTTTCAGCACAAGTGAATGAAGAAAATAAAAAAACGATAATACAAAGTCTTGCTAACATTTTTATTGCACTTTGTTATAGATTCAAAAAGGTATAGCCAACAATAAAAGTCATTCCACCATAGTAATCTGTAACACCATTTGTCGCATTAATGAGATTGGACTTTACTCGAAAATCAATAGCATGATTTTTAAAAAGCACATTTCTAATTCCCATATTGATATTTAGCAAAAAAGTGCTTGCCGAAGTTTCGTCATAAATTCTTTGTCCAGTTCTTGTATTGACAATATCTGCATTAATGTTTGTATATTGTCCTCCAATTCCAAGACCAACAAGAGTTTCAAACCGATAGACATCAGATTTATAAAATGCATAAGCCCAGTCCCAACTAATATCAAAGACCAAACCATACCCATTACCGTTTTGGAATTCACAAAAGAGAGCAGAGCAGTAATTGCTTTTATCCCAATTTTTATAAGAATTCCATCCAAAATCAAAAGTAAAAGAATGGTAGCTTTTCTCTGTTGAATAAACAAGTAGCCCCACCCCAACATTGCTTCCAAAAAAGGTGTCACCAATACTAACTATGTTATCCCAAACTCCTCGAAACCCTACACCCATAGACCACCCAAACTTTTTTTGCTTCTCTTTTATTTGCTCTATTGCTTCTTGTGTTGGGATACCAGAATCCTGAGTATCTTGAACCTCAGAAAAGAGAATAGATATTGACAATAGTAGAAAAATCAGTTTTTTCATTTTTGTTCCTTCTGTTTTTTAGTTTGTGGAACAAAATAAGCCTTTAAACCTGTAAGACAGCGTGAAATTGCCTGTTTTATCCCATCAATAACCCCATTGAGCGAGCTTCCATCCGCCGTGCAAGAATAAATCAATTTTTTTGTATTTGTATCAATCATTTGAATTGCAACTTCAGGAAAATCACTAGTCCCAATCTCTCCATAAGAAACAAAAAGTGCATCCTCACCCTCAATATTGTCAGTAACCAAAAATCCATACTTCATAAGCTCTCCAGCGATGGCTTGTTTTGGATCCAAACTCTCCCCCTCAGAATATCCCACCAAACCAACGCCATAAATAGGCATTAGACCCCCCTCCTCAACCTTTTTAACTTGTGTGTTTGCAATCTTTACAAAACGATATTTTTTTATATCACCAGCATAATTCCAATTTGGCTCTTTAAGGGCACATCCAACAAAAAAGCAACAGCAGAAAAGCAAAAACAAATTTTTCACTCAAAATCTCCAAGTTTTTTAAATTTAAACTTGAAAATTTTATCTTACCACCCATTAAAACAAACTTAAGAGAAACTATTTTCCAATTTTTATACTAACCCTAAAAATCTTCACTCCCAACACCCCCACACTCACAAGGATAACCGCCCAAATTTTCCAATCTAGCACCTTTTGAATCATCACGATATGCACAAGAGAGCAAATCACAGCTCCCCACACGCCATATCTTAGGATAGGGTAAAACTTCCCCAAAGAAAAGATTCCTAGCACACTCATTAGCCCCAATGCCCCTATCCCTGCATAGATATAAGGCTTTTTGACAAGCTCAGAGATCATCAATCCCCACTCAAAATAAAAGTCAAAAAACACAAATACACTTAAATGCAATAGTCCCAAAATCAAAGCCAAGATCCCCCACCATTTGCCTTTGGGTAGAATCATCCCAGCTATAAGTGCAAGATATGCTCCCCAACCACTCCACTGATAAAACGCTTTAGCAGGATCTGTAAAATTCCCCTCAAGTGAGAGCAAGATACAAAATCCACCCACTAAAATGGCTAGAAAAACACTCACCCCAACCACTCTTTTTAACATTCTCAATACAACTTGCTCCTATCCATCCCCTCATAGAGGTATCCCACTTCTTTTTCATAGCCATTAAGATAAAGTGTAGGCTTCCTCCCTCTCTCTCCAATCACCCTCTCACTTGCTTGTGACCAGCGAGGATGAGGAGTTTGAGGATCGACATTGCCATAAAATCCATACTCTCTAGGGTTTTGCTTCTCCCAAGTGCTAAGAGGCTGAGTGGAAGTAAATTCAATTTTTTCAATGGACTTGATGTATTTAAACCCATATTTCCAAGGCACTACTAGGCGAATAGGCGCACCATTTTGAGGCAAGAGGGGCTTACCATACATTCCCACAGCCAAAAGTGTGAGAGGATTACTTGCTTCATCAAGTCTTAAGCCCTCAACATAAGGGAAGTCAATTCCTGAGAATAGGCTTTTTTGCATAGGGAAGACATTGGGATCATAAAGCGTGGTAAATTTCACATATTTTGCTTTGGAATTTGGTTTAACCAAAGCGATAAGCTCTCTTAGCTCAAACCCCACCCAAGGAATGATCATGCTCCACGCTTCCACACATCGCATACGATAGATTCTCTCTTGGAGCTTTACAGACTTTAGCAAGTCGCTTAGCTCGATACTCATAGGGTTTTGCACCTCTCCACTGATTTGAATCTTCCAAGAAGTGGGGTGAAATGAGCCACTTTTGGCTTTTGGATCGTCTTTGCCAAAACCAAATTCATAAAAATTGTTATAGCTTGTTGCATCACTCTCTCTAGTAGGTTTGAGCGAAGTATTAGAATCTTTGAGATAATCAAGTGGCTTCCCATAAGGGGTTTGTGCCATTAGCTCATCGATGAGTAAAGGACTTACCATTGCCCCAACGCCAAGTGCTAGAAATTTTCTTCTTTGCAAAAACAAATCTTGAGGGGTTATCATTTGTATCCTTTAAAAAATTTTATGAGTTGACATTTTTATAAAAAAAGATTAATATTTGTTCTATTGTGATTATAATTCTCACAACTGAAAAATGGAGGTAATGCGATAATGAAAAAAATCTTTTATCTTATTTTTGCCTTAGTGTTTGTGGCTTGCTCTTCTAAGGTTAGCTCATCTAGGCCAGAGGAGATCCCAAACTTTGATGACTTTTTGGGAATGGGGCAATACCCCACGCCACCGGTAGTACAAGAGAGCAATTTCTCTTTGGTTGATAAGCCTATGCTCTCAAAACAAGTGAGTGAAAAAATGCGCTCAATGTCTGCAAATGCTTTCTCTCCTACGCAGACTTCAGATCCCGTTGCGATTTTTAGTGCCACTGGTGGGACACTCACGCTTTGGAGTCTCAAAGAATCTGCGTGGGTTTGGGGTTATACACCTTTTGATAGTCTCTCTTTTGGAGAAGCAAGAAATTGGCGTGTGATTACTTTTGCTAATGGTGAAGTGAGTTTTAAGAATGAGATGAGTGGGTTTTGTCTTGCAAGCTATGGAAATGGCGTGATTCATATCCGATGCAATGCAAGTGATGATACTCAAAAATGGAGCTTGATCTTTTTCAAAAATCAAGCCGTGCAACTCAAAAACAAAGCCAATGGTAGGTGTTTGCAAACCCCAGAGATTAGAAATCGCACTTGGTATGACATTTTTACTGTGGATTGTGTGAAAGAGGGTGGGGAAAATCTCGATCAACAGTGGTATATCATCCCTCCACTTAAGAGAACTACGCCGGTATTTACCTTCAATTAAGGAGCAAAAATGAAAAAGTTACTTATCTTATCAAGTCTTGTTGGAAGTTTGCTTTTTGGGGCGTTAGAGGATTACAAAAGTGGGACTTGGAATCTTCAAGGCTCTTCCTCTGCCACAGAGAGCAAGTGGAGCGTGAGTGTGCGTCAGCTCATCGTAGGCTCAAACGCACTCAATATCCTAGCCATTCAAGAAGCGGGAGCTCCTCCTGCATCAGCAAGGAGAACGGGGCGAATGGTGCAACCAGGGGGAACGCCTGTGCAAGAGTATGTTTGGGAGCTTGGGACTTCCACTCGCCCACGAAGCGTTTTTATCTATCACTCAGATATTGATGTAGGCGCTAGAAGGGTCAATCTTGCCATTGTTTCAGATGTGCAAGCTGATGAGGTCATCGTGGTGCGACAAGATTCTATCGCTCCACAAACCTCACGCCCTGCACTTGGCATCAGAATAGGCAATGATGTGTTTTTCACTATTCACGCTTTGGCAAATGGAGGTGGGGATGCAAGCGCACTTGTTACAGCAATTCACGATCATTTTATGGGGATGCCTGAGATTAATTGGATGATTTTGGGGGACTTCAATCGAGATCCTGCAAACCTCAGAGCCGCTTTGCCTCAAAGAGTGGATAACAATATTCGCATCATCTCTCCCTCAACAGCTACGCACTTTAGCTCCACGGGAGGAAATCGAATCTTAGATTATGCAATCGTAGGGCAAACCCAAGCTCAAGGAGTTACGCCCACTTTGCCTACACTTGTAGCACTTTTAATGTCTGCGGCTGTAAGGGCTCACCTAGCATCTGATCACTTCCCTGTGAGATTTGGGAAATTCTAAGGAGGATAAAATGAAAAAGTTTTTTATATTTCTTGCACTGATTGCTTTGGGATTTTCTCAAGACCCTATAGAGGATTTGCCCGATTTTACACCACCGGTTTCTATTCGCAGTATTTACTCTGGGGATATTTTGATGAGTAAAGATAGTAAGAAGCCTACGCCAAATTGGCTTATCAAAGAAGTGTTTATCCCTGAACTTGCAAAAATGGATTTTGTCGAGATTACCCACAAGCTTGGCTATGTGCAATTTAAGCATCCAGAGGATGAGAATATTTGCATAGGGATTGATGAGAGCGGATTTTTTATGGATAAAGACTGCAAACAAGATATTGCAGATAAAAAATACGAAACCGTCTTTTCTTTGATGCCTACCAACACCGGAGCCGTGCAAATCCGCTCTTTGGTGCAGGAGAGAGGAGAGTGCATCAGCGTATTTCTCAACCCTCAGCTCCCTAAAGGAAGGGATTTTGGAATCAAGCCTTGTGGATTTAGCGCTTTAGCGCTTATCGAGCTTGAGGGGTTAATGTTTATCGCACCCCCATTTGGCACTTCAGTGATCAACAACTAGACTTAGTGCTTGAGTGAGCGATAGATGATAAGGCACTCCCCCTCTGTTTGGCTTGTGATTTCAAAGCTTGTGGAAAGTGCTTCATTGAGTGTGCCATTTGCCCAAATAGGTAGAGTGAGGGCTTTGAGGGGGTATTTGAGATGAGAGGAGGTAAATTTCGCACTAGGATTGAGGGAGAAAAGTGAGATTTGCTCTCCTTTTTGACTTGAGATTTTGCATGGAGTTTTATGGACGGAGAAAATTCCAAAATCACTTTTTATCACCACATTTTTGCAGTAATTGATAAATACACTAAGCAAAGAAATATTCCCAAGGGTATGATCTTCTCTCTTACCAGTCGCTCCCAAAATGATAAACTCATCATATCCTAAGCTTACGCAGTGGAAAAATGCTTTGGAGAGATCATTGCTCTTTTGCTCTTTGATATGGACAAGTTTTTGGGAATATTTTTCTCTCAACTCCCCTGTAATGCTATCCAAATCGCCGATGATGACACTTGGTTCAATTCCCAAAGATTCAAGATATTTGACTGCCCCATCACACACTGCTAAAAATTTTGCTCCTCTTAGCTCATTGATTAAAATAGGAGAAGTGGGGAATGCTCCATTTGCCAAAATCACAGCCCTCACTCTATTTCCTTTTTCCACTCAAAATAGTAATACACACCCACAATAAAGAAAATCATCGTATTTAAAAGCTGGGCGATTTGCTCTTTGCTTGTGTCATAGATGAGCCACCAAATCACGATAGAGGTGATATTTGCAAGGGTTACAAGAAAATAGTTTTGCACATAGCGTTTGACTTGCAGATAAAACGCCACAATTTGTGCCACGACACTAAAGGCATTGAGATAAGCAAAACTCGCACCAATGTTTTGCAAATACACACCATAAAGAAGCGTTACAATCATTACAATATACGCATACATCACTAGAGTTTTGAAACTTAGTGAGCGAATCGTAATCTTGCTTTTTTCTTGATTTTGATTCTTGCTCCACAAAAAAATTCCAACAAGATTGATGGGAATATAGAGGATGTTGAGCATCATATCCCCATAGAGCTTGTACTCATAAGCGATGTAAGCATATAAAAGAGAGTAAAGCAGTCCAAAAAAGAAGCAAACCAGCTTTCCCTGTCCTGCAAAAAAAGCATACGCCACACCAAAAAGTGCCACAAGAATGCTCAAAAACCCTCCACCACTTAAAAGTGAGAGGGTAAGTATAAGAGCAGATGTACTAAATAGTAGAAGATAAAATCTCAAAGAGAGATGGCTAAATTGTGTTTTTAAAAATTGCATTTTCATTCCTTACGACGGCATTATCCGACAAGTTATAAGGGTATGATCTCAGCCTAGATTTTTCTAAGCACCCCTTGAAAATTTACTTTTTAGAATACAAATTTATAACTTGCTCCAAAAGTAAGTTTTTGAGCGTTGGAGGCGATTGTGTTTTTATCCCCTAGCTCAAATTTTGCTGACATATCTGCAAACGGGATCTTTGCAAAGAACTCCATTCGATGATGATCAAATAGAAGTGTTGTGATCCCACCTTTACCAAAAAATCCAACAGAGTGGATTTTGGGATTATTTGTGCTTGTGAAATATTGATAATCCACTCCTGCACCACCAAAGAATCCAAGAGCAAAATTTCCAGAATTGACAACATTTACAATCATATCAACCCCAACATCAACCCCAATGCTTTTGAGCTCTATTTCTTTTTCTTCCTTGTTATATTCAAGCTCAAGTTCAGCAGATGAATATCCTACACCAAGTTGCCATCTTAGCCCAAAATATTTCCCAAAAAAACTCTCAGAGCCTAGAGTTGCACCAATAGAATATCCACTCGCACCCTTTTTGAGAATATCACCCAAATTGCTTGTAGAAATTGTATGAAACTCAATCCCTTTTCCTTTGGCTTGAAGTGCAGGGATACCCTCAGAGGTGTATCCTCCTTCAATTCCTAAGAAAAATCGAGCCTGAAGCACAGAGGCAAAAAGTAGCCAAAGAAGTAGAGTTGTTTTCTTCATAGTCTTTCTCCTTATCAAAAAGAGATAATCATATCATCTAATGAAGTAACCAAAAAAGAAAATGAGTAA
>DXDJ01000030.1 GCA_019115525.1 Candidatus Helicobacter avistercoris
CTCAATGAGCTTGTTTGAATCATTGCTCACTTCAAGTAAAAAGTGAGAACCACTAGCACTGAGCTTATTGACGCTCACAGAGCCTTTGGCAACGGCATTGCTGAAAGAAGCACTTGAAGTGCTATCACCCTTGATATTTCCACGATAAAAGGCTTGATTAAAAGCAACGGAAGAATTATTTTTCAAATCAATATCACCAAAGAGATAAATCTCTTGATTTGTTATGTCTTTTTGTGTGAGATTTGAATTGTATTGGAATTCAAGATCATAAGCATCATATTTTTGCATTCAACAGAGGTATTTTCACTGCTACAAGGAGTGCTTCTGACATTTTCTCCATCAAATTCATCAAGATAGATTTTGCCACTGCCAATAGTGATAACTGAATTATCCGCACTAATAGAAGTTGCTGTAATCTTAGTGTAGGCACTTTGAGAGAGTGTTGCATCTTTTAAAGTGATATTTTCAAATACAAATTCTCTTGATTGAAGCTCATTTTTGTTGTTGGAGCAGTTTGAAAACTCTCATTTTTCAGAATATCAACAGCCATTACAGGATCTAGTCCAGATCCCATAGCCCAGTAGGTAGAATCTGAGGGGACATAGTTATGCACCAAGGGATGAGCTTGGAAGACAACATTTCCTTGGATATTGAGATTTTTAATATTCATTGCTCCATCAAATACATAGTCTCTTTGAATCTTCAAATCCACATTGCCATTGATTTGCCCATGATAGATTCCATTCCCTCCACCATTGAGTGTAATTGTGCTTTTGGTTTGTGAATCATTGTAGATATTTGCCCCAAAGTCTGATGCTTTGATTTCATTGTTAAAAGAGAGGGATTGTCCATTGAGATCAAGATTTGCACCATTGGTCCCAAAATATAGATAGTCTGTATTGACTTGATTTGCATTGTTAAGAATGATTGTTGCTCCATTGATGGCATAAAGCGAACCAAACGCAAGTCCTTTACTTTTTAGCTCTACTACCCCTTGCCCAACTCTGAGTTTTCCGGTAGGATTTGATGAAGTGATGATAAGCGTTCCTTCTCCCATTTTCACCAGAGCATCCTCTGCTTTGGTTTTTGCACCATAAAAGACTTGTGCCCCCTCGCCTATGGCAAGTCCTCCGTGAGTGAGGTAATAATCCCCCAACAACACTAAACTTCAATCCCTCAGAGATATAAAGCACACTTAAACCAAGATCTGCATCTTCTTTGACCATCAAAGAGCCATTGCGTGTGAAAACATAGTCTTTGTCATTTTCCATCGCCTTAAGTCTTGTATCAAAGTTAGTGTTTTTTTATCGTTTCATCTACTCTTGTGCTTCCTGAATAAACTCTCCCCATTGTGAATGGAATTGCTTGCACTATTGAGCACTAAAGTATGTTGATTTTTAAATTCTTCAATAGCAAGATTATTGATAAGAGTATAAGCACTCAGTGTGCATTCAAAAGAGTTTTACCCACATCTAGGCAAAGAAGAAGTTACACCAAGCAAATACCATTGTTTATCAACATTATCAAACACATACAATCCGCTCCCACTATCCCCATATTTGCAGTGATTACAAAGTCTTCAAATTGATTCTCATTTTTCTTTTTTGCATCAATAGCAATCATTCCATCAGCATACTTTGTAGAGTAGTCATAAGCATTTGTCGCAATCTCTCTAGTGAAGTAATAGCCAGCATTAGAAACTGCTACTCCTTTAGTTCTAATCCCTTGAATCCTAGTCCCAGAACGCAAAAACATTGAGTAGCGTTGAGGATTGTTGAGAATATTTGAGAGATTATTAAGATAGGCATAGCCTTGAAGTTTGCTTGAATCTTTGGCAAAAAATTCTCACCAATGAGATTGACGGATTGATTGAGATTGAGTTTTTCCATTCTTTGGACTACAAAATCTCGATTTTTAGGGGTGTTTGTATCAGGATAACGATTGGAAGAATCAAACCAGTTTTGGAAATTGAGGCTTGTAGCAACAATCCTACTTCTCACACCTCAAAACTCAAGTGCAGTTCCCCTCCCAATACTCTCTCGTGAAGTTGAGAACATATGTCCAGCACTTACTGCATAAGATCCGCCAATATTGTTAAATTCTCCTGCCCAATGTCCAGTGAGATTTGCTCTCCCAAAATCAGGCATTTTTTCGATATATACACTTCTGCTGCCATCTTTGGAAGTGATTGTTACACTATTTCCAGCTTGAAACCTTCCTTTATTGGCTCCAAAATCCAGACAGTCTTGATAGTTAAAATCAGTATTGACTGTTCCAGCAATAGCCCAAACCGAAAGCAACGCAAGGCTAAGTGTTGTTTTGCTCATTCAAATCCTTTTATAAATGTAGAGTAAACGAATTCTATCTTTTTTCTTTCCTTTTTTGAAAAATGTTACCTTTGGTATCGATTTTTTATTATTTTTTCTTGTGATCCCCCCCCCCTTTTTTTTTATCAAAAAATTGATACCAAAGTATCCTATACCCACAGCTCTCTGCAAGCCCTAATTAGTTACAAATTTGTGTATTGAGAAAAAAGATTTGTTGTCAATTTCAAAAATTGCTTTTGAAATCTATTTTTGTGCAGAGTATCAAGATCTTTTCTAGTCCGCCTCCAATTCAAAGTCTTTACAGCCAAATCAGGATTAAGGCGAGTTGAGATATAATACAAATGATTACACAAAACTCATACGCAAAATAAAGGATACAAAATGATTGACACCAAGGCCTTGATTGCTGATTTTGACACAATCGCACAAAAACTAGAGATAAAAAAAGTTGATAGCAAAATACTAGAAAAACTCAAAGAGATCGCTCTCTCTTACAAGGGGAACAAACAAAAACTTGAAGAACTTCAAGCAAGTCAAAATGCAAACTCTAAGCTTTTTGCACAATATCAAAGAGAAGGCAAAGATATTGCCCCACTTAAAGAACAATTAGAAGAAAACAAAAAAAATATCCAATCCCTCACTCAAAGTGTTGATGAGCTTGAAAACTCTTTGCATTCTATGCTTCATGGGATGCCCAATATCCCAGATGAGAAGACTCCAAAAGGAGAAGATGAGAATGATAATATTGAGCTAAAAAAGATTCTTACCCCCAAGACTTTTGATTTCACACCAAAAGAGCATTGGGAGCTTGCTGAGAGTAATGGCTGGATTGATTTTTCCGCAGGAGTGAAGCTTGCAAAAAGTCGATTTAGCGTGCTTAGAGGTGAGGGGGCAAGACTCAATCGAGCGTTGATGAATTTTATGCTTGATTACAATGAAAAAAGAGGATTTGAAATTATCTCAACGCCTGCTATTGTCAATAGAAATTGCCTTTTTGGCACAGGGCAACTTCCGAAATTTGAAGATGATATGTTTAAAATCACTTCAAAAGTTGAAGAGCTAGATGGAAGTGAGTGTGAGAATGATTTGTTTTTGATCTCAACCTCTGAGATCACACTTACAAACCTCTACAATGATGAGATTATCCCAGTAGAAAATCTTCCCATCAAAATGACTGCTTGCACGCCTTGTTTTAGAAAAGAAGCAGGAAGTGCAGGAAGAGATACAAGAGGTATGATCCGCCAACATCAATTTGACAAAGTCGAGCTTGTGGCAATCACGCATCCAAGCGAGAGTGAAGCCATGCAAGAGTATATGATAGAGACTGCTTCAGGGATATTAAAAGAGTTAGGGCTTCCTCATCGACTAGTCCAGCTTTGTGGCGGGGATTTGGGCTTTAGTGCAAGCAATACCGTGGATATTGAGGTATGGCTACCAGGGCAAGGGAAATATCGAGAGATTAGCTCAGTATCTAATACACGAGATTTTCAAGCTAGAAGAGCAAAGATACGATACAGAGAAAATAAGAAAAATGCCTTAGTCCATACGCTCAATGGTTCTTCACTTGCAGTGGGTAGGACACTCATTGCGGTGATGGAAAATTATCAGAATGTAGATGGAAGCATTAGTATTCCTGAGGTTTTAAGAAAGTATCTCTAAGATGAAGATTGCACAAGTTAAAGATATTTTAATCTCCAAAATCAAAGCCATAGGCGAATCTTTTAAGAGAAATATTCATACTAGAGAAAACAAAACGGCTTCATATATTGTGCTTGCTTTACTTGGAGGGTTGTTTATTTTTTATCTTTTTTATGTCTTGATTACTGGGGCAAAAGAAGAAACACCCACGCCAAAAGAAATGCAAATGCAAATGGATAAAGAAGCAAAAGAACAGCAAGTAACAGAAAACATTCATCAAGATCAGCTTGTCCAAAGGGATATTGTCTACTCTCAACCCAATAACGAACTTTCAGAGATGATCCAAAAGGCAAATATTCTCTACAACAACGGGCGAGTAGAGGACGCATTAGAGATTTTTGACAAATTGGCTTTGTATTCGCAATCCCTAGCAAACTACAATTTGGGAGTGATTAAAATCGTAGAGGGGCATTACAAAGAAGCAGAAGAGATTTTTAATCGTGCTATTAGTGGAGGGGATGATGTGGCAATCTCTGCAATCAATGCAGCCTATGTTGCCTATAAACTTGGCAATCACAAGGCATTTTCAGACTATCTCCACCTTGCTAACTCCAAGCTTATAGATTCTAGAAATGCACCTTTTTATTCTTATTTGTATGGCGTTACCTCTTATTATCACAAAAACTATTTTGAAAGCCTCTCGCCACTTCTCCACCCCAATTCCAAAGACTATGAGCAACAAAACAATCTTTTGGCTTCAAAGGTTTTTCTTATTTTTAATGATGACTACAACGCTCTTAAGCACTTAGAAAAATCAGCCAACAAAGAAGATATGCTTGCACTAGGAATGCTCTATGCACGAAATGGAGACTATCCCAAAGCAAAAAACAAAATCCAAGATTTCCTTGCAAGTCATCCACGCAATCTAGAGGCAACCAATGCACTCGAACTTGTCAATCTCAAGCTAAGAGATTACGCAGAAGCATCCAAACTCCTTGAAAGTTTTGTTGATAAAAAAATGCCCTTCAAAATCAAAACAGGGCTAAATCATGATCTTTTCAATATTGACATCGCACAAAAAACTTTTTGGAATCGCAAGTTTGAGCATCGCCAATCCTTGCAATACAAAATTCTCTTCTATTATGCTCCTTATAAAGTCTTTGATAGTCAAGAAGTCTTCCAAATCCTCTCAGAAGGAAACTTTGAGTGGGGTTCAGGCAGGATTGATGAGAGTTCGGATTCTTATGTGAGAAGCAAGACTATTTCAAAAATCAATCGCGATATTGCCAATGGATTAAAAGAAGTGTATGGAGGAGATTTACGCAAGGCGTTGGATATCTTTTTGAAAAATGCCCAGACTTACTCTCAGCACTCTGTGTTGTTTTATGATATTGGATTGATTTATGCTCAGCTAGGAGATTTTGAAAAAGCATTTATGTATTTCTCAAAAGCCTATCATCTCAACAACAAAGACATCTTCTCTGGGATTTTTGCCATTATGAGCGGACAACTTGTTTATCAAGATGTTTCAAGGATAGAAAGCTCCATAGGTGTTGATTTTACAAATATTGAGTTCAAAAATGAGCAAGAGAAAAGTTTCTTGTTTGAGCTTTTTGAATACAGCAAAAGTGGCAATCCCGCATTTTTTGGATTTTCTGATGATACAACGCTTAATAGCCGACCTATTTATTATGCCTTTAGTGCAGTGAGTGCTATGGTAAGGATGGATAGGGGCAAGCTTGTTGAGTATTTTGATAAACTCAAAAAACTTCAACCTCATGATTTGGCAACAAATATTCTTTATGAAGTGTCTGTCAATTTTGGAAAAAATCTCAAAGACATCTCTCTTTCTTTTTCGCAAAATTTTAGGAGAGGGAATTTCTCAAATCTCCACTCTCTTTATTATGGTGGAGCCTTGGTAAGAGAGCTTTATATTTATCTGGCTTTTGTAACAGGAAACCTCTCTTATGTGATAGAAGAATTGCAACAAAACCTTATCTCAGAGGATCAGTCCCCCAATGGCACTATGCAAGCTCTAGGTTTGGCCTATATCTATCATCAGGATTTTGAAAAGGCTTTTGCCACCTATAACACACTCATTGATAATCTCAAAGAAGATGATGTGAGGACGAAATTTTTGGGAGCTGTGAGTGCGATTGGTGCAGGACATTACAACAATGCCGTAGCACTCTTGCAAATCTCAAAACTTGATTCAATCGCTTCTCTTGAGAGCCGTTATGCACTAGGACTTCTCTATCAGCAAAGTGGCAATATCAAGAGTGCGATTATGCTTTTTAATGGGATTGCAAATAAGGGATTTATGTCAGAATTTTTTGATTTTCAAATTGACTCAAGTGATTTGCTAGAGGCAGAGCAAAAGTGAATTTCTTAGATGGACTAAATGCTAAGCAGGCTCAAGCAGTTGAGCATATTGATGGGGCGTTGTTGCTTTTGGCTGGTGCAGGAAGTGGGAAGACAAAAACACTCATCTCCCGCCTTGCCTATCTTATCGGAGTTGTGGGGATTGATCCAGCTTCTATTCTGTGCTTGACTTTCACAAACAAGGCAAGTTCTGAGATGAGAGAGCGTGCGACTTTATTGCTTCAAAATCAAGGAATCCACTCTCCCACCTCTCCTTTGCTTTGCACTTTTCATAAGTTTGGGCTTTTATTTTTGAAGCGTTATATCTCTTGTTTGGGTAGAGAAAATAACTTTGTACTTCTTGATGGAGATGATTGTAAGAAGATCATAAAAGGCTTTGAGAGCAAGATCGCCACTTCTACCATCCTCTCAGCTATTTCTCATTACAAAAACTCTACACTCTCAGCCTGTGAAGTTTTGCAAAATGTAAGTGATAGTGAGGAGAGGAAAATTGCAAAAGTTTATGAAGCCTACCAAAACTATCTTGAGAGAAATAATCTTGTAGATTTTGATGATTTGCTCTATCTCTCGTATTTGATTATGGAGCAAAACCCTTCCATAGCTCAATCTCTGTCAAAAAAATATTCCTACATTATGGTAGATGAGTATCAAGATACAAATCCTTTGCAATATAAGATTTTGCGATTTTTGACTTGCACACATCAAAATCTTTGTGTTGTTGGAGATGATGATCAGAGTATTTATGGGTGGAGGGGTGCAGATATTCGCAATATTTTGGAATTTACCCAAGACTTTCCAGATGCCAAAATGATCAAGCTTGAGCAAAATTATCGCTCAACCCCAGAGATTCTAAGAGTTGCCAATGCTTTGATAGAGAAAAACTCTCAAAGACTAGGAAAAGTGCTTGAGCCAATGCTTGAGAGTGGAAGAGAGGTTGAGGTTTGCTCTTATGAGAGTGATAGGGAAGAAATGCAGGCAATCAGCAAAAAAATCATTCATCTTCACAAGAGTGGAGTGAAGTATGAAGATATCGCAATCCTTTATCGGCTTAATGGAATGGCAAAGGGCGTAGAAGATGGGTTGCTTAGAGCCAAAATCCCCTACAAAATGATAGGCACATTGAGATTTTATGAGAGGGCAGAAGTCAAAGATGTGATTAGCTATCTTAGATTGATGGTTAATCTCAATGATGACTTTTCTCTCCTTAGAGTGCTTAATTGCCCCAAGAGAGGGTTTGGAAAAACTTCAGAAGAAAAACTTCTGCACGGAGCCAATGGAAGAAAGATTAGGGAATTTTTTGAAAATGAGCGTGAATGCAAGGAGTGCATTGGAGAGAAAAACTACAAAACTTTAAGCGAGTTTTTTGCTCTTATTGCAGAGCTAAACAATGCCCTTGCACATTCTTTTGAAAAGTTTGAAGATACTTTCACCCAAAAGATTGACATCCTAAGCTCATATCCTATTGCAGAAAAAGAGGAGAGAAGGCTCAATCTAAAAGAGCTTTTTGCCTCTCTCAAGGAAGAACTCAATGCAAATAAGGAATTGCAAGAGTATCTCAATGATCTTTCCTTGAGTTCAGAATCTGATAAAGAAGTGAGCAATAGCGTATCTTGTATGAGTGTGCATCTAAGCAAGGGGCTGGAGTTTGATTATGTTTTTGTGATTGGGTGTGAGAATGGATTTTTCCCACTTATGGGAGATGGAGGAGATATAGAAGAGGAGAGAAGACTAGGGTATGTGGCTTTTACGCGTGCTAGAAGAGAGCTAAATCTTAGCTATGTTCATACTCGCTATTATCGTGGAAAGGCGTCATCTCTCCCTCCTTCAAGATTCTTGTATGAGGCAAATCTCCTTGAAGATTCTCAAGAGATTTTTACAACTGGAGCAGAGGTGATGGGGGCTGGAGCAATGGTAAGGCACAAAATCTTTGGAGTGGGGCGAGTGTTGGAGGCAACAGGAAAAGGCAAGGAGATGAAAGTGCGAGTGAGTTTTGGGGGAAATGAGAGGGTGATCCTTGCTTCATTTTTGGAGCTTTTATGAGAGTATTGCTGTGTTTGTTTTTTGCTATTTTTACCTTTGGAGTTGAGTTGCAAAATGAATACAAGATCCAAGGCAATGAGATTTACTCTAGCGATCTTGTGAAAAATGCTCCTAGGTTTTTTGTTGCTCGTTTTGGAAATGCTTTTGAGTTTTCTGTGCCATCAGATGAGATTATCTCGCTTTTTGATCGCTACTCAATCAAGCTCAAATCAGCAAGTGAAAACATCAAGTTTGTTTATCAAACTCCAAAAGAATTTCTAGGATTGCAAAAGCAGATACGAGATTATTTCCTCAAAGCCTATCCCACACTCAAAATCCAAAAAATCTACTTACGCACCCTAGGGAAAGTCAGTGGAGATGTGTTTGAAGCTTCTTTGACACCCTCGATTTTAAAAAAGAATAGATTTGAATTTTTTGCAAAAAGCAATCAAAAAGAGGGTGGAGTGGTGTTTGTTTGTGAAATTATTGGAGAGATTGAAGTTTTTGTTGCAAGCAAGGACATTCGCTCACGCCAAGGTTTTGATAAAACCAATATCACAAGGCAAACTCTCCCCTTTAGTGGTTTCTTTCAAGAGCCAGCAAGTCAAGAGGAGATAGAAAAATCTCAAGCAAAAACATTTATTAAGAGTGATCAAATCATCACTCGCAACAAACTTGCTCCAAAAACACTGGTGCAAAAAGGGGAGATGATCGATGCGTTTTTGCAAGAGGGTGGAGTGAGGATAGAGCTTAGGGTGGAAGCTCTTAAAAATGCAGTTTTGGGAGAAGTGATTAGTGCAAAAAATCCTACAAGCAAAAAGATTCTCAAAGTCAAGATCACAGCTCAAGGCAAGGGAGAAGTGCAGTGAAAAAAATTGTTCTAGCTATTAGTGGAGCGAGTGCAACTTCTTTGGCACTCAAGTTTTTGCAAGAATCAAAAAAGACTTTGGAGTGCTATGTCATCCTCTCAGAAAGTGCCAAAATCGTTGCTCAAAAAGAGAGAGGAGAGGATTTGGAGGGGTGCATAGAATCTATGGGAATAAAAGTATATCAAGAGAGCGAGATATGGGCAGGGGTAGCCTCAGGAAGTTTTGGGGTAAGTGCTATGGCAATCATTCCTACAAGTATGAATACTCTAGCTAAGATTGCCTATGGAATGGGTGATGATCTTATTACACGCTGTGCCTCTGTTATGCTAAAAGAGAGAAAAACCTTGCTTTTAGCCCCTAGGGAAATGCCATTTTCTCCCATTGCTTTGGAGAATATGAGCAAGCTTGCAACTTTAGGGGTGATTATCGCTCCGCCGATTTTGGGGTATTACTCAGGAGGAGAGAGTTTGGAAGAGATGGAGGATTTTTTGGTGGGGAAGTGGCTGGATGTTTTGAGGGTAGAGAATACTCTTTATACGCGATGGAGGGATGAGAAATGAGAAGAATTGCGATTTATCCAGGGACTTTTGACCCCCTTACCAATGGACATTATGATATTTTGCATCGCAGTGTTGAGATTTTTGATGAGGTGATTGTCGCAGTGGCAAAAAACGCTTCTAAATCCCCATTATTAAGTCTTCAATCTCGCTGTGAGATTTTAGAGCTTTGTCTAAAAGACTTAGAGCGAGTGAGGATAGAATCTTTTGACACGCTTTTGGCGGATTTTGCAAAAAAGGAAGGGGCAAGAGTGATTCTAAGAGGACTTAGGGCTGTGAGTGATTTTGAATACGAGCTTCAAATGGGCTATGCCAACCAATCCTTAAATCCAGAGCTTGAAACACTCTATCTAATGCCAACTTTACAAAATGCCTTTGTCAGCTCCTCAATTGTTAGAAATATCTTGAGCTACAAGGGCAAAATCTCCCATCTAGTACCAAAGGGTGTAGTGGAATATCTTCAAGAGAGAGGTTATGAATGTATGTAGTGATTGAAGGGATAGATACAGCAGGGAAAAGTACGCAAATCTCACTTCTTAAAAGTGCTTATCCTTACGCACTCTTCACCCTTGAGCCAGGGGGAAGTGAGCTTGGAGTGAGGCTGAGAGAGATATTACTAGAGAGTGAGATGGCACTCACTCAGAGGGCTGAGTTTTTGCTCTTTCTCTCTGATAGAGCGGAGCATTGCTCCAAAGTTTTGCTCCCCAATCGTGATAAACTCATCATCTCTGATCGCTCTCTTATCTCTGGGATCGCTTATGCTAAGGGGCTGGAGTGGGAAGAGGTTGTTGCTTTGAATCTTTTTGCAACTCAAGGAATGAAACCTGATATTGTTGTCTTGCTAGAGCTCAGCAAAGAAGAGCTTACAAAGCGATTGAGTGCTAAAAAACAAGATAGTATCGAGCTAAGGGGCGTGGAGTATCTGCTAGAGATTCAAGAGAGGATGATTAGAGCTTGTGAGATCTTGGGTGTGAGGCTATGCAAAATCAATGCTTCAAGGAGTGTAGAGAAAATCCACTCACAAATCAAAGAGATTTTAACTTGAGATGCCTCTCTTGCGGAAAATGGGGTTTAAAAGTCATTTGCAAGAGATGTGAGCAAAACATCGCTCTAAAGCCTAGCATTCGCCTAGTGGGAGGGTTGAAGGTTTATAGCTTTTTTGCTTATAGTGAGATTGAAATCTTGCTTCATTACAAATACTCTCCTGTTGGCTCAAGAGTGTATGAAGTATTAAGTGGGATTGCAAGGGAGTATTTCAAAAAAAACTTTTCTCTTCAAGCTTATGGTGTGGGGATTGATGACAATGTGAGAAGGGGATATTCACACAATGGTGTATTCCTGCATAGCTTTAGCCAATGTGGGATCAAGCCTCTTTATGGAGAGCTTTTGGCTAGCAGTGCAGTAAGCTATGCAGGCAAGAGTCTAGAGTATCGCCAAAGTCATCCAAAAGGGTTTTGCACAAAACTTGAGGGATGCAAAGACTTAATCCTCTTTGATGATATTATCACCACTGGGACAAGTCTAATGGAAGCCAAAAAGGTGCTAGAGCAGAGAGGAAATGAAGTTCTCTTTGCCCTCACGCTTTGTGATGCAAGGGGGTAGAGTTTTGTTTGTATAGCGAAAGGCTTCTCTCCAAAAAAGGAGAGAGCAGTTATTGGACTTGGTTTTGTGGTTGCTCTTGAGTTTGAGTATTTTCTATTTTTAGAGGAGCTTTCTCTTGAGTATTAACCTCCTCAACTACTTTTACAAGCTTCTCTCCAAATCCATATCTAAACCCTACATTGACTTGGTAATCAGTTGTAATCTTTCCTGCAAAGCTCTTCTCAAAGTCAAAGTAGAGTCTCATATTCTCGTCAAACTTCATATTTGTTCCAAGATTGAGAACCACTCTTCCGTCATTATCAACCGCATTGCTAAATACCTTTGACATATTTGCACTTGCAATATCAAAGAATGCATCAGCATTGGCTACGTCATACTCATAGCTAAGTCCAAGTCTGAAGTCGTATTGATTCTTGTCTTTTTTGAGAGAATATCCAAAATCACTCCCCACTCTTGTTCTAAAGAGGAATACACTATCAAGTTTTCCATCAAGGATTTGTCCACCTTGAGCTTGTGAGAGATCTGTGCTATTGATATATCCTGCTACAAGCTCTACTTGCGGATCAATAAACCAGTTTTTCTCACTTCCTAGAGCAAATCTATATCCCACTTCTTGACCTAGAGAGAGTGCGAAGTTAATCAAAGACTGCTTTTGAGTAGAGGATTGCTCATAGATATCAAAGTCACTCATGATGTAGCCAAACTTTGCAATCGTATCTGAGAACCATCCCTCATCTTGAATATAGCTATTATACACTGCAACCTCGATATTGCTTGATTTTGAACTATATCCAGTGATAGATGCAATAGCATTGGTGCTTCTATCAGTCTCAGAGCTTGTATATCCATAAGAGAGAGCCACTCCTAGGTAGTTTGTCCCACCAGTTACGCCAAATCCATAGTCATATCCACCTTGAACTGTGACATAAGTAGAAGTTGCTGGGATAAGATCCATAGTGTTTGTGCTTCCACCAGCAAATACTCTTGCCCATACACCTTGAGTATCATCATTGTTTCTTAGCTCTCCCATACGCTTATTAAGAGAGTTGATGTTTTGCACAAAGATTCCATAGTTGATACCCATCGCTGAAGTGGTGTATTCTACTGCTTCTGTGTTGATTTGCTTGTCTTGAATGTCTCCAAGATACCAAGTGTGATTGCTGCCATCTTTCTCAATTTTCACTTGATAAGTTGTGAAGCCTGTTGTGGCTTTTTGGGAATTGAGAGTGAGGTTATTTGTTCCATTTGTATTTTTGAAGATTACAGTTTTGTCTGTATCTACTCCAAAATCATGGTTAAGGAGAGAATCATCAAGGAATACTTGGACATTAAGAGTTGTGCTTGTGCTAACTTGTTGATTGATAACTACGTTATCTGTGTCTTTTACACCTTTTGTGTAAAGTCGGAAGAGTGGATCTCCACTACCACTTCCATTAATCGTGAGAGTTTCAACTGTTAGAGTTCTAGTACTTGTATTTTTTCTAGTCTCTGCAGTTTTTGTCACATCAGAGATTCCATTTGTTGCAAGGTCAACTACAGTGGATTTCATATCTAGTGTGGCTAGCTTGCTTGGATCATCATCACCATCCGTGCTCTTTTTTAGCGTTAGATTTTCTAGAGCGATATTTGAGCTAGTTTTTTCATTTTCAACTTGGAAGACAAGCTTTGCACCGTCTTGGAGAGTAACATCATCAAGAGGTGCCGGTGGAGTTTGTGAACTAGAGTTTGTAAAAGCTCCAACAATTGCAGAATTTTTTTGAACATCAAAAACGATTTTGGACATTGTATTGCCAAACTTGTCAATGCTTCCCACAGCAAGACCTGTGACATTGACAGTCAGTTTGCCACTACTAGCATTGTCATAGGAGGTTTCAAGTTTAAGATAATTTAGAGTATTGACACCAGTTTTTGTTCCATAGCTTGCACCATATTTCTTTGTAATATCGGAATTTCCATCAAGAGAGAATTTCACACCATTAGTGAATTTATTTCTAAGGACTGTGTTGTCATCATTTCCCCCACTTCCATTGATTTGTCCTAGGATTAGATTTGTTGTCCCTCCATCGTATTGGAAGGAGAAGGTTCCCTTGTTGGCTCCACTACTTCCATTATATCGAGTTCTTCCCATTGCAATTGTTGTAGTTCCTGCAGTGGTTTTGATGGTTTTGATTTCTGCTTCATTTCTGTCTCTGATGAGGATTGTGTTGTTGCCAGCATAAGATGAGGTATTGCCATAAAAATCTTGATTTGAGCTTGTGACATTTTCGATTGTTACCTTGCCTGTTCCCGCCCCACTGTTTCCGCCTAGGATTTTTATCTCATTGCTTCCACCACTAGAGTAGATTGTGCCTAGGTCAACTGTTCCATTTGTGTTCGAATTGGCTGTAGATTTGCCAATAATAGTAATGGAGTTTTTGGAAGAGTCGCTTCCATAAGAGTTGATAAGCATTTTTGTGACATCGCCTTTTTCGCTCTTGTCAAGATCGCCAATCAAAATCGTTCCATTGATTGTAATATTGTTTACTCCTCCATTGGCTGCCAAAATCTCTGCACCAAAGATTTGTCTCACCGAGTCATTTCTCTCTGTATTGTTTACATAGGAGAGAACCAGATCACCATCTAAGACGATATTGTTTGTGCCTTGCTTCATTTGATTGTTGTTGTCAAGTTCTTGTCCAGAAGCATAGATCCTTGGAGCGACAAGAGAGCTATTTTGTCGGTATGTACCCCCAATGCTTCCATTTGCGCTTGTATTTAGATAGATATTGTTCACTCCACCGAAGTTTGAGATCCCGATACTTTGTCCAGCTTTAGAGGTCTTAAGAGTTTCTTTGTCGCCTATGAGCATAGAGCCATTCGCGGTGCCATTCCCTTTAATTTTTATCGTATTTACACCCAGTCTATTTCCGCTGGATTTTTTTGCAACCAAAGCACCTTTGATGAAGATTTGTCCACTACCGGTTGCCATATCTAGCGTGTTGGCTCCACCTTGAGCGGTAACATCATTGGTGACTACGATTTTTCCTGCTTGTGTAGATTGTTTAAATTCAATTTTATTCTCTGTTCCTGCATTTCCACTCTGAGCATTGGCAGTAATCCCTAGTGCTGTGAGAGACTGGGTATGAGAGCTGTCGTTAAAAGTGATAGTATTTTTACCATTGTTTTGCGCCAAAATCCCATAGTTTCCAAATGTTGCTGACACAGCATTGATATTGCCAGCATTAATGGTGAGGGTGTTTGATCCATTGGTTGCCCAGATCCCTCCATCAAAGACTGTGATGTTTCCATTACTTGCCCCAGCAAAAGTCGCAGTTGTTTCGGAGTTTCTGCTTGAAGTGGTGTAGATATCACCAAACATCTTTGCTCCACCATTGAATGTAAGCGTAACTTTACGTGCAGAGGCATTAAACACCCCACCGACAAGAGCGTAATCGCCATCACTTTTCAATTTTCTTCCACCCGTGCTAGATGAAGTATCTTTATTTAAGTATCGCAAGTCAGTGCTTACATTTACGGTTTTGTTTCCAGTAAAAGAAAGGGTTGCAACAGGTTGATTTTTTTGATTAGCGACTTCATTTGGTTTTTGATTTTTGATTTGAATATTTCCTACAAGAACAGAACTGTCTGCTTTGAGTTGGAAAATATTATCTTCTGTTCTATCTGTTACATCGACATAGAACATAATGGGGTTTTTGTCATGTAGTCCTGATGGAACCTGAGTTTTATCAAGTGATTGAAGAATCAATGATGAACTATTGAGTCCTACACCTAGGAATTTGTTAGTGTCATCTTTTTTGATAAATTGTCCTTCTTTATTTGTGTTGCTAGTGAATTTATTGCCTGAACCCAATTCATTTGGACTGAAACTTTCCCATTGTGTAGGTGCTGTAGCAGGATCGGTGAGGGCACTACTTGTTCCATATTTGTAGCATGCATAATTGCTACCAGTGCATACTGTTGCACCACTTGCCGCACTTACTCCAAGAGTGATTGCCAAAGAACTAGCAATTAGGGGCCTGAAGGCTTTCTTTAGAGAGGAGGAGTTAGTTGTAACCCCCCCCCCCTCGGGTAATCTGTGATAAATGTTTCATAGTTTTTCTCCTTGTAGTTTAATGTTTTTTGAATAAAAACAAGTATCAAAAAAGCTCGAAATAATATCATAAA
>DXDJ01000031.1 GCA_019115525.1 Candidatus Helicobacter avistercoris
TCTAAAAGACTCGCAAAATGTTGGAAGCAAGATGTTTATGCCAAAATCTTATAGCTCAAATTTTTCAGTCTTCAAACCTGCTATTGAGTATAAAAAAGTCAATGGAATGGATAATTGGTATCTAAGCAACCTCACCATTTCTGAGAATACCCAAACAACAGATCAAGCCAATAAGGCTATTGGGCAGATTTCTGCTGGATATGTGCTAGAGTGGAATAACTTATTTAAGCGTATGGGAGAGCTTAGAGATGAGCCATCCACTGCGGGATTGTGGGTAAAGGTTTTTGGTGGGCAAGCGACTTTTGACTCAAGCTATAAAACTGGATTTGCAGAGATTCAACTTGGTGCGGATAAGCATAATGTCTATGAGGATTTCGGGCTATTTGCTGGAGGATTGTTTGGGGCTTCTTACTACAATCTTTCTGATACCTTAAGTGGAAAAATGAATGGGATTAGTGTGGGTGCTTATACAAGCTTTATTTTCAAAAATGGCTTCTTTGTGGATTTGATCGCAAAATATCTACATTACAAAAACGACTTCTCCCTCACTCTTGATGGACAATCTCAAAGTCTAGATTCTAGCAATGGACACTTTGCAATCATTGCAAGTGCTGAAGTCGGATATAGAGCAATGGTAGGAGAGAATTTCTATATTGAACCTCAAATTGAATTTATTAGCGGATATCTAGGAGAGCAAACACTTAAAAACAGCGAAGTATCCTTGAAGTCAAAAGGCACAGCTCCACTCAATTTCAAAACTTCTGTGAGTGCAGGATACAAAAAAGAAGATTTTTCACTCAGGGCTGGTATTGGAGCACAGCTTGATTTGCTCAAGAGTGGCAAAACAGAGCTTCAAGATGCTTATCAAACTCACACATCTGATGGATTTAGGGATTCAAGGATGTTTATCAATGCTGGAGGAACTTACAATTTCACAGATGTTAATCGACTTTCTCTTGAGATTGAGCATTCATTCTTAGGTAAGTTCAATATAGATTATCTCATCAATCTCACATATAGACACGGATTTTAATACCAAAATCATCTCGCCCCAAAAAGAAAAAAGGCTATAATTCCAAGTTCTGGGGCTGACTTGGCTTTCGACAGGAGCTAAATAGCTTAGACTGCATGTCGGATGGCATTCCGTAATCCTGCCAGTTTAAAATTAAACGCAAACAACAAAAATTTTGCTCCAGCTTACGCAGCGGCGTAAGTCTTAACTAACTCTTCGGAGCCGATTGGGTAGGCAATACTAGCTAGTCTATCTAGTCGTCATCTTAGCTAGTTGCTTCTGTGTCTTACCTAGCGACACAGACTAAGAACATAGGTTGCGATATAGGGTGTTTTGGGGGGTTGAGCCTCTATATTTAAGTTTTTCAACCCTGTCTAAACATGTAGAGGTCTTTGTGAGTTTGGTTTTTGGACTGGGGTTCGATCCCCCACAGCTCCACCAGTTTTTGTATTCTCAAATCTTAATGGACAAAATAATGAAACGCTTTATCTTCTTAGCAGTTTTAGCAGAAGCTTTTATCATCTATGCGAGTGTTTTGGTCAAAATTGTTGATTTATCCCCTATTCTTGTAGGTTTTTATCGCATTTCCCTTGCTCTACCCATCTTTGCACTTCTTGCCAATACCAAACTTCTAAAAGTTAGAAAAAAAGATATGCTTCTTATGCTTGGGGCTGGAGGATTTTTTGGGCTTGATTTGGTTTTTTTCAATCTTGCCATTCACAAAACAAGCATTGCCAATGTCAATCTTTTTGCTTCTCTTGTTGTTTTTATTCTCGTGCCTATTGGGGCAATCTTTTTTAAAGAAAAGATTCGACTAGATTTTGTACTTGGCTCTCTTGTATCGCTTGCTGGAGTATTTTTGCTCATCAAAGGGAGAGGTGGAGAGAGTGTTGCTACACCTTTGGGCGATTTTTTGGCATTTTTAAGTATGAGCTGTTATGGGATTTTTCTCTCTCTTGTCTATGGTCTTCGCAAACGCTATGATACTCTTACTCTTATGAGTTTTGCATCTCTTGGCTCAATCCTTATTCTTTTGAGCATTGGTATCCCTATGGAAGGATTTACTTTGCCCAAAGATTGGCATACTTGGGGGATACTCATTGCCATATCTCTTTTTGGACAGATTCTAGGACAGGGATGTTTTGGCTATATTATGGGAAAACTCACAACACAAGTCTCTTCACTTATTCTTCTTTTTACCCCTGCACTTGCAGGACTTATGGGGTATTTTATTTTGGGAGAAAAGCTAGGGATTTATGAGATTATTGGGATGATTATTATTGTCTTGGGGGTTTATATTGCCAAAATGAGAAAAGAGAAAAAATCTCAAAAAAATTAGAGATACTAAGCCCCCTAGGGACTTAGCCTACTTATCTCTTAAGCTGATTGACTGTTTGAAGCATTGCATCTGCTGTTTGAATACTCTTTGAGTTGGCCTCATAAGCTCGCTGTCCAGTGATAAGATCTGTCATCTCCTCAACTAACTTAACATTGCTTAGCTCGATAAATCCTTGTCTAAGCTGTCCCATACCATTTTGTCCAGCAACTCCAGCAATAGGATCTCCTGAGGCATTCGTGCTTGCATAGAGATTATCTCCTAGAGAGTGAAGTCCAGCTGGATTGATGAAATTGACTAATTCAATTTGCCCTAGCACTGCAATATCGCCTTGATTCCCTTGCAGAGCACTCACCGTGCCATCTGTTCCAATACTGATTTGAGTTGTTCCCTCAGGGATTGTGATCTCTGGGATAAGCTTGTATCCATCAGAATTCACCAAAGCCCCTGTGGAATCAATCTTAAAACTTCCGCTTCGACTATATCCTACATTTCCATCAGGAAGTTGGATTTGGAAAAATCCTTTGCCAGCAATTGCAACATCAAGATTGTTATCTGTTTCTTTTAGACTTCCTTGAGAAAACATCTTTGCTACTGAGATTGGGCGAACACCAAGACCTACTTCAATCCCTGTGGGGGACACAGTTGTATCACTTGTATTTGTCCCTGCATATTGCATTGTTTGATAAAGAAGATCGCTAAACTCAGCTCTTTGCTTCTTGTATCCAATCGTATTGACATTGGCAATGTTGTTTGATGTGGTGTCAATTTGCATTTGTTGTCCCAACATCCCTGTTGTTGCTGTATGTAACGCTCTAATCATTTTTTACTCCTTTTATGCTCTAACTGCTAGTTTTTGAATCGCTTCGGTATTAAGATCATCCATGTGAGTTTTCATCACTTTTTGATACATATCTACAAGACGATTAGTTTCAATCAAGCTTGTCATTTCAAGCACGGCATTGACATTGCTTTTCTCTAAATATCCTTGACGCAATACATCATCATTAAGTGTATAAAGACTTCTATCTTTGCTCAAATCCTTGCCTTTATACTCATAAAGCCCATTGCTACTCTTGCTTAGATATTCAGGGCTTGCAAAAGACACGATCGCTACTGCTCCTGCTTCAACAATTTCTCCATCGGCGTTACGAAAAGAAATTTTTCCACTAGGGCTAAAAATGGGTTGCATACTATCATCCAAAGTGATACCCCCCTCATGATCAATCCAATTGCGAGAAAGTACTTTAAATCCCTCTTTGGTTACAAGTGTGCCCTCTGCATCAAGATTAAAACTCCCATCTCTTGTATATCGCACACCATTTGGGGTTTGAATCGCAAAATAAGCATTTTCATTCTTGAGTGCAAAATCTAGCACATTGCCTGTTTGAGAAAGCGTGCCTAAACTTCGATCCGTATATTCTTCTGTGATGATTGGCACTTTGTTCATAGTTCGATTCCAAAATTTGGAAGCCTCTCTTGTATTGTCATGCAGTGGAAGCTCATCACGCTTTTCTTGAATAAGTCGCTCAAAATCTCCAATAGCTACATCATCCCTTTTGTAGCCGTTGGTGTTGAGATTGGCAAGGTTGTTTGCAATCACATCAAGGCGATTAAACTGTGTTACCATCCCACCTGTGGCACTATAATATCCGCTTTGCATTCCTTTGCTCCATAAAATAATTTTGGAGAGAGTCCAGCAAGAAGTGTTCCTACTCTAAGATTGGAGTAGCGATATGCAAAATCACACGGAGAATTTTACAAACAAGCTGTTCTTAAAATACTCTTTGCAAACATTATTTCTTAAAATTCACCTCAAACCCCCTATAATTCCCTTTTCTCAAAAAAGGATCATCAAATGGAAGAAACACTTAGTAACCTTCAAACCTATGGCTATATCGCTCTTTTTGTTTATTCTATGGGAGGAGGGTTTGTAGGCATTGTAGCAGGAAGTGTGCTTTCTGCTCTTGGAAAACTCGATCTTGCACTCTGCATTATTGTTGCTACACTTGGAAATATCGCTGGAAGCACTCTTCTAGCCTATCTCTCAAGATACCAAAAGCAGGATTTCATCCGCTATCTTGCCAAACACAAAAGAAAAATTGCCCTAGCCCACCTCTATCTTAGGCGTTATGGAATCTGGCTTATTTTTGCCAACAAATACATCTATGGTTTCAAAACTATTCTTCCTTTGAGCATTGGATTATCTTCATATTCTTTGAAAAAATTTACATTCTTTAATGCTTTTGCTTGTGCGATTTGGGCAATAGGAATTGCTATCCCAGCATATCTTGCAAGTGATTGGGCAAAAAATACATTTGAGAGGCTTCAAAGCTATCCTTATGTAATGCCTATTTTCCTAGTTGTATTGATTGGAGGGATTTATTTGGGACTTAAGATTGGGGAAAAAAGGAAGTCTTAATCACTCCTCCCTCAATCGCTCTACTTTTGCTCCTAGCGAAATAAGTTTGTCTTCAAGCTTCTCATATCCTCTATCCAAATGATAGATTCGATGAATATTTGTCTCTCCTTGAGCTATAAGTCCAGCCAAGACAAGTGCTGATGAAGCTCGCAAATCTGTTGCCATCACATCTGCTCCCTTGAGCTCTGCTCCACCACTCACGCTTGCGATATTCCCTCTAAGCGTGATATTAGCCCCCAATCTTTGAAGCTCACTGACATGCATAAAGCGATTTTCAAAAAGCCTCTCCTCAATACTGCTCACTCCCTCACATTGCATTGCCAGTGCCATAAACTGAGCTTGCATATCTGTTGGGAATGCAGGATATTCTGCTGTTCTTACTTCAAAGGCTTGAAGCTTCTTAGCAGGAAGGAGTTTTAGAGAATCTTCCCCTATCTCAAATCCAAACCCAATCTCCTCAAGCTTCTCTATCACAGCCTGAAGATGATGAGGGATTAGAGATTTTAGAGTGATGCAAGAGTTGGTTATTGCTCCTGCACAAAGATAAGTTCCTGCCTCGATTCGATCGGCAATAACTTTGATATCTTTCATATCTAGCAGTTCTCCATCACTCCCAGTGATTTCAAGCTCACTGCTCCCAATCCCTACGATCTGCACTCCCCCCTCTTGCAAGATCTCACAAAGTTGCACTACTTCAGGCTCTTTTGCGGCATTGATAATAGTGGTTTTGCCTTTGGCAAGTGCTGCTGCCATAAGAACATTTTCAGTCCCTGTTACTGTGATTTTATCAAAGACGATATTGGCTCCCTTAAGCCCACTGGGAGCTTTAGCAACGATATAGCCATTTTCTATCACAATCTCAGCTCCCATCTTCTCCACTGCCTTAATGTGCAAATCTACCGGTCTTGCACCAATAGCACACCCCCCTGGAAGACTTACTTCACAATGTCCAAATCTTGCTAGAAGTGGGCCGAGCACAAGGATAGAGGCTCTCATTTTTCGCACAATATCATAAGTGGCTTTAGTCTCTTTCACTCCAGAAGTATCGATATAGATATGATTGGCAGAGAGTTTTTCATACTCTGCACCTAAGATTCCCAAAAGCTTAAGCAAGGTATTGACATCTGCGACATTGGGGAGATTGTGAATTTTTAGTGGATTTTTGGACAGAAGTGTTGAGGTGAGGATGGGGAGTGCTGAGTTTTTGGCTCCTGAGATTTGCACTTCTCCTTGAAGTTTTGGGCTTTGGGTAATACGCAGAAAATCCATTCTAATCCTTTTGTTTCATAAATTGGTGCAAAGCTTTGTATTCATCTTTGTTAAAAAACCGACTCTTTCCGCAAGGAAGGGCATTTAAAGAAGCAAATCCATAAGAGATCCGCTTCAAGTCCAGCACCTCTCGCCCAAAATGAGCAAAGAATCTTCTAAGCTCTCGATTTTTTCCTTCTGTGATACAAACTTTGAGTTTGGAATAATTTCTTGTGTTTTTAATGATAGCAAAATCTACAAAGGCAGAAAACTCCATCGAGGTAATTGTGCTTTTTTGATGCGCTCCTTTACTTGCATCCTCCAAGCTCAATCCCTCTTGCATTGCAGTGATCATCTCTTGAGTAATGCTTCCATTGAGCTTGAGGAGATACACCCTCTCAAGTTCGCTCTGCATAAGTTTGGTTGCTACCTTTTTGCTATCCGTGAGAATGAGCAATCCCTCAGAGGCATAATCCAGTCTTCCCACAGGCACAAAATGGGCGTATTGGGAGCTTAAAGAATGATAGATTGTCCTTCTTCCTCGATCATCCTTTTTGCTCACTAGCTCTCCCTTTGGCTTATGATAGATGATGAGTGTGTAGTTCTCCTCATCTTTTGGCTTAAGATATTTACCATCGATAAACACCCTCTCCCCCTCTTGCAAGATACTTGTAGGAGTTGCTTTTCTCTTCTCAATATTTACTCTCCCATCCAAAATCAGCCTATCTGCCTCACGCCTAGAATATTTGCTATTGTGAGAGATGTATTGATTGAGTCTCATAGATCTACCCATTGAAGATGAGGGAGTTTTTTTCTAATCTCTGTGCTAACCCTTAGACTTGAAGAAAATAAATAGCTTTGTTTTTCATCATCTACAATGATTTTCAATTCACGATTGCCCTGAGAGTTTTGGGCTTCTTGAGCAATCTGCTCTATTAGACTATGATCACTTTTTGCCGAAATGATAATGGCTAGCGGACAGGTTAACTCTTGATTGTATGATGGCTGGGATTGGGCAGAAGTACTTTCTTGTTGAGGAGAGGGCTGGGGAGCTTTTTTGGGATTTGAGATTTTTAGCTCCTTGGCTTGATCCAAACTCAAAATCTCTCTAACACTGATTTGATTCTTATCTTCTTTTGCTTCAATCTTACACTTAAATACCAAAGGCTCCTTGGAATAATCCATCTTGTTAAATTCTTCAAAAAGATGAGAGAATAAAATAAAATCCACCTTCCCCCAACGATCTAAGATCTCTACGATTCCATAAGGAGATCCGGTTTTTTTGCTAATTTTCCTTGTGCATTCGACCACTTTTCCTACAAGCAAGAGATTTTCTCCATCTTTGTATTCAGGAATTTCTGTGCTTTTGCCAATCCCCCTAATCCCCCTAATTTGCTCATCAAATGCATCAAGTGGATGCCCTGAGATATAAAGGCCTAAGCACTCATACTCTCCTTCCAAAGAAACACTCTCATCCTCAAGCCCTCTCTCGGATGCAAAACTAAACTCCACTCCACAGCTTAACTCATCTTCAAATCCTGCAAAAAGAGATGTTTCTAAAGATTGATTGTGCTTATCCTTGCTTCTTCCTGCCTCACAAATCTCATCAAGGTGCTTAATCATACAAGATCGACTGTATCCTAGCCCATCCATACTTCCTGACTTCACCAGTGGCTCAAGCACACGCTTATTGACTTTGCTCCAATCCACTCTTGCTACAAAATCTTCCAAGCTCTTAAACTCTCCCCCTCTACTTCGCTCCTCAACAATATTTTCAATCGGTGCTTCTCCCACACCTTTAATTGCACTCAGTCCAAATACGATAGATTTCTCCTCCCCCTCTCCACTCACGCCAAAATCATTTTCTGAGAGATTGACATGAGGGGGCAAGACATTGATCCCCATACTCTTAACTTCATCAATATATTTGGCTACTGATTCGACTTTGTTTGTCTCGCTTGTAAGCATTGCTGCCATAAATTCGTGTTTGTAGTAGGTTTTTAGATACGCGGTTTGGAAAGTTATCATCGCATAGGCTGCAGAGTGGGATTTGTTGAATCCATAGCCAGCAAACTTAACGATAAGATCCCATAATTCTGCAGATTTACTTGCATCAAAGCTGTTTTTGACTGCCCCTTGCACAAAGCTATCTTTGAGGCGATCCATTTCTTCTTTGATTTTTTTACCCATCGCTCTTCGCACCAAATCTGCTCCACCCAGAGAGAATCCACCAATAGTTTGAACGATTTGCATAACTTGCTCTTGATAGACGATGACTCCATAGGTGGGCTTTAGGATTGGCTCAAGAGCTGGGAACATATACTCAATAGGTTTTAATCCATGCTTTCTATCAATAAAATCATCTAGCATTCCTGATTCCATTGGCCCTGGGCGATACAGAGCCAAAACCGCGATAATATCTTCAAATGTGCTAGGCTTTAGGCGTTTATTAAGATCTTGCATTCCCCCAGATTCAATTTGGAACAATCCTAGAGTATCCCCACTTTGCATAGTCTCATACACTCTAGGATCTTCTACATCTACGCTTAAGAAATCAATCTCTTTGCCATATCGCTTCTTAATAAGCTTAAGTGCATCATCAATCACTGTTAGTGTCTTTAGCCCCAAAAAGTCAAACTTGATTAGATCAACTGGCTCTAGCCATTTCATCGAGTATTGCGTGGTTGTGCCACCATTTTTTGCTACGGCTAGAGGGGTTTTGTGCCACAACTCTTTTTCACTATCAATTACAATAGCCGCTGCATGCACTCCAGTATTTCGCTTAAAATTTTCTAGCTTGAGTGAATATTCCCACACTTCTTTTGCCAAAACATTGCTCTCGATCAATTCTTTGATCTTAGGCTCTTTTTGGTAGGCTTGCTCCAATGTAATATTCAAATCATCAGGTATAAGCTTTGCCATCGCATCTGCTTCTTTAAGGGGCATATCCAAAACTCTTGCTACATCACGGATAACTCCTTTGGCTTTAAGTTCACCAAATGTTGTAACTTGAGCGACATTGTATTTGCCATAGCGATTGCTGACATACTCAATGATCTCTCCTCTTCTTCTCTGGCAAAAATCCATATCAATATCAGGCATACTCACACGCTCAGGATTTAAGAATCTCTCAAAGAGAAGATCATATTTCATAGGATCAATATTTGTAATTTTCAAACAAAACGCCACTAAGCTTCCTGCCGCACTTCCTCTCCCAGGTCCAACAGGGATTCCATTTTTTTTGGCAAAATTCACAAAGTCCCAAACAATGAGCATATAGCCTGGGAAATTCATTTTGCTAATCACTTCAATCTCTTGCTCTAATCTTTCTTCATAGATTGAATGTTTTTCTTGGGGGATGAGTTTTAGCCTTTCTTTTAGCCCCTCTCTACACTTATAAGCAAAATAACTTGCATCATCGCTAAAGTCTAGTCCCTCTTCTTTGGCATACTCTGCTGTGAAGCGGAAAGACGGGGGAGTTGCTGGGGTGAAGCTTAGGATTTTCTCTCCGCTCTCTTTATTGGTGATATCTATATTTTTTAGTGGAAGCACAAGATTGCACTTTTCAGCAATCTCTTGAGTATTGCATAGAGCTTCAGGAATATCTGCAAAAAGCTCTGCCATTTCCTCTGGGGATTTGATATAAAACTCATCAACAGAGTGTTTCAATCGATCTTTATCATTGAGGATTTTACCCATCGCTACACACATTGCCACTTCTTGAGTTTTGGCATCTTCTTGCATAAGATAGTGTGAATCATTTGTCGCGATTAGCTTGATGCCTGTCTCAAGAGAAAGTTGGATTAAAAGATTGTCAATATGATGTTGCTCTTGTATTCCATGACGCATAATCTCAAGATAAAAATCATCCCCAAAAATATCTCTATACTCAAGTGCAACTTCCTTTGCAATTTTGTATCCCTCAGGATTATGGGTTCGCCTACTTCCAGGTGCAAGATGTTTTGGATTTGTTGTATTCAAATGATAACTCACCTCTCCTGCTAGACAGGCAGAAGAGCAAACAAGCCCCTTGCTGTGTTCTCTAAGAAGCTTTTTGTTGATTCTTGGATAATAATAAAACCCCTCAATAAAAGCCTGAGAGCTTAGGGATAAGAGATTTTGATAACCCTCCAAATCTTTTGCATAAAGGCAGAGATGGAAGCGTTGTTTCACGCTTTTATCTCCTAAATCTTCTTGATTGTGCAAGTAGGCTTCCATCCCAATGATAGGCTTGATTCCATTCTCAAGCATCACAGTATAAAACTCCATTGCCCCATACATATTGCCATGATCTGTCATAGCAACACTATCCATTCCCAACTCTTTGAGTTTTTTTGCCAAAACTTTAATCTTGTTTGCCCCATCAAGCAATGAATATTCAGTATGTAGGTGTAGGTGTGTAAATTTCATAGAAAGCCCCTAGAGAAAAATTAAGATGTGATTTTACAACATATCAAGTTTTTTAGATTGTCTAGAGTTCAAAAACTCTATTTTTGCAACAAAACTATGACAAAAACTATCTTAAGCCATGTCCGAACACAAAAGAAATCCGTCTCCTT
>DXDJ01000032.1 GCA_019115525.1 Candidatus Helicobacter avistercoris
GAAACTCAGGCTTGAAGTAGGCTTTGAGGCTCTCTTGCACTGCTTTTTCTCTCTGCACTTTATCGCTGATTTCCATAATCTTGTCGCTTCCGATATTGCTTGTAAGGATGATGATTGTGTTTCTAAAATCCACCACCACTCCCTTATTGTCTGTCAGTCTTCCATCATCAAGCACTTGAAGCAAGAGGTTGAATACATCAGGATGAGCTTTTTCTATTTCATCAAAAAGCACGACACTATAAGGCTTGCGTCGCACGGCCTCTGTGAGCTGTCCGCCTTCCTCATATCCTACATACCCTGGAGGAGCTCCTACGAGGCGAGAAACTGCGTGTTTCTCCATATACTCACTCATATCCATTCTTATTAGATTTTTCTCACTATCAAAGAGGAATTTTGCAAGCGATTTTGCACTCTGAGTCTTTCCTACCCCTGTGCTTCCTAGGAAGAGGAAGCTCCCAATAGGACGATTAAGCTCACTTAGTCCTGCTTTGTTTCGCTTAATCACTCTTGAGATAGCCTTGAGTGCCTCCTCTTGTCCTACGACACTTTTTTCTAGTTCTTCTTGCACCTTTAGGATCTTCTCTTTCTCGCTTTGAAGCATTTTTTGCACAGGGATTCCACTCCATCGGCTCACAATGCTAGCGATGATTTCTTCTGTTACGGCATTTTTAAGAAGTGTGCCGCTCTCTTGCATTCCTTTCCATTTAAGTTCTAAAGACTTGATTTTCTCCTCGCACTCTGGCACTTTACCATAGTCGATTTCTGCGGCTTTGTTGTAGTCTCCTGCTCTTTTGGCAAGCTCTGATTCTCGCTTAAGAGAATCAATCTGACTTCTAAGAGTGGCAATGTCTTTAAACACTGCCTTTTCATTCTCAAATTGGCTTGTAAGCATGCTTTGTTTCTCTAGCTCATTGCTTAGCTCTCTTTGGATTTCCTCTAGTCGCTCTGCATTGCTTTCTTTCTCTTCCATATTGAGGGCTTGTTTTTCCACTTCTAGGCGTTGGATATTGCGTTTGACTTTGCTGAGTTCATGAGGCTCAGATTCAATTTGCATTTTTAGCTCTGCCGCTCCTTCATCAATCAAATCAATGGCTTTATCAGGCAAAAAGCGATTGGAGATATAGCGATCTGAGAGCTTGGCTGCTGCAACTAGTGCACTATCAGTGATGCTGACATTATGATGTGCTTCTAGCTTTTCTTTGATACCTCTGAGGATTTGAAGTGCTTCATTCACGCTTGGTTCAGCCACATCAATGGGTTGAAATCTCCTCACAAGTGCAGCATCTTTCTCAAAGTATTTTCTGTATTCTTTGAGGGTGGTTGCACCGATAGTGTGAAGCTCTCCTCGTGCAAGGGCGGGTTTGAGGATGTTGGCTGCATCCATGCTCCCCTCACTTGCTCCAGCTCCGACGATTGTGTGAATCTCATCAATGAAGAGGATGATATTTCCTGCTTTTTTCACTTCTTCAATGACTTTTTTCAATCTCTCTTCAAACTCTCCTCGATACTTCGCCCCTGCAACAAGGGTGCTCATATCTAGAGAAATCACGCGTTTGTTTTGCAAACTTGTAGGCACATCCTTGCTTACAATCCTTTGAGCCAATCCCTCAACCACTGCGGTTTTCCCAACCCCTGGTTCTCCTAGAAGGATGGGGTTGTTTTTGGTTTTGCGGATGAGGATTTGCATCATTCTTTGAATCTCCTCATCTCTCCCTATTACAGGATCTAGAGTGTTGTCTAGTGCTTTTTGAGTGAGGTCGATTCCAAATTTCTCTAATGATTCTAGAAGTTCATCATCATTTTGTCCTTGGATCTTTGCTCCTCCACGGATACTTTGAAGGGTTTTGATGATCTCTGTGGTATCAAGATAGCGAGAAAATAAGGATTTGATCTTTTCATCATTTTTAAGAATTGAGATGATATAGGTATCTACTGCTAGGAATTGATCCCCTTGCTGAGTGGCAAGTGCAAGTGCAGTTTCAAAACTACTGCTAAGCTCGCGAGAGATCTGTAATGTTTCTTTGCTGACATTTGAGCTTTTAGGAAGCGAATCTACCGCACTTTTGAGCTCAAGTTCTAATGCAGTTTTGTCAAAATCCATTTTGTTAAATGCTTGGTTGAGGATGGATTGGTGATTGACTACAAGCGACCAAATCAAATGCAATGGCGTGATTTCTTGATTTTTGGCGTGCAATGCAAGTAAAAATGAGCTATCAAGGGCTTCTCTAAGTTGGTTTGTCATCTTTTCAAATATATTCATTGTTTTCTCCTATATTTTCATTTAGATTATCTGAGTGCTAAAAAATCTTATACTCTAATAACTTTGGCATTATATAAGTTTAGTCATTTACTATCAATTTACTTTATATTTTTAACTATAATGATATTTTTTGAAAGAATAGAGGGCATAATGCAAGTATTGCTTTCAAAAGAAGCTTAAGACCTATCATTTCTTATTCTATACAACATAATATTCTCTACTTTTAGAAAGTCCAAGTGCCAATCTTTCTAGATTTTGACGATATAGTCTAGGGAGCTATCATCTGCTTTATGAAAAATCTAAATATTGATTGTTTTGTTTGCAGATATCAATCATCGTAGGGAGGTTTACGCATTTTTTTAGTGTAAAATTGCCTACGACAACACTTAAAATATGAGGGAAAAATGAAAAATCGTTTGAAGTTTTTAGGTCTGGGAAGTTTACTATTGGCTGTGTGCATCGCTGTGGGATTGTATGCAGCAGATGGGCAAAAAGAAGAGCAAAAGCAGACAAAAAAAGAGCAACAAAATCGCCTAGAGCCTTACAAAAAACTCCGCAAAGTAATTAATCTTGTAGAGAATAATTATGTTGATGAGGTGGAGCTTGATAAGATTGTAGATAAAGCTATTGAAGGCTTGCTTAGCAATCTTGATGCACACTCAGCATATCTGGATGAGAAAAAATTCCGAGATTTGCAGACTCAAACAAATGGTGAGTTTGGTGGGATTGGGATTACATTGGGGATGAAAGATGGGGCATTGACGATCATTACTCCACTTGATGATTCTCCAGCAGGCAAAGTTGGGATAAAAGCTGGGGATGTGATTTTAAAAATCAATGATAAAAATACGCTAAATATGAGCATTGATGATGCTGTGAACATTATGCGAGGCAAAGCAGGAACCCCACTTCAGCTTACAATCTATCGCAAAGGCGAGAGCAAACCAATTGTTTATGATCTAAAGCGTGATAATATCAAGCTTGATTCTGTGATTGGAAGAAAGATTGATGGAACAAATTTTTACTATCTTCGCGTTACCTCATTTGACAAAAATGTTGCAACAAATGTAGAGAAATTCCTCAAAAAAGCGGGGAAAATCGATGGAATCATCCTTGATTTGCGTAACAATCCAGGAGGACTTCTAAACCAAGCTGTTGCACTCTCAGAGCTATTTATCAAAGAGGGCGTGGTTGTTTCTCAAAAAGGAAGAAACAAGGATGAGAATATTGAGCTGAAAGTCAATGGAAAAGCCCCTTATGCTACTATCCCAATGGTAGTGCTTATCAATGGTGGAAGTGCGAGTGCAAGCGAGATTGTTGCAGGAGCATTACAAGATCATAAGCGTGCAGTGCTTGTAGGAGAGCAGAGTTTTGGAAAAGGAAGCGTGCAAGTTGTGCTAGAGCTTGGAAAAACCGATGCACTCAAACTTACAACTGCAAAATACTATCTTCCAAGTGGGCGAACAATCCAAGCAGTGGGTATCAAACCTGATATTGAAGCTTCATATGGCAAAGTTCCACAATCTCAAAAGAGTGGATTTGAGATTAAAGAATCTGATCTAAGAATGCATCTTGAAAATGAGCTAGAAAAGATTGAGAAGAAAGATGATAAAAAAGAGGATAAGAAGAAAAAACCCACAAAAGATAAAAAAGAAAAAACCATTACACAGGAGGACATCAACAACGACAATCAACTCAAAGTGGGGATTGATACCCTAAAAGCGTGGAGTGTTATTAAGCAGTAAGTTCTAAACAAGGAGGGAGCTATGTTGATTTATGAAGGAAAGGGAAAAAAGCTCTATCAGGCAGAGCAGAGTGGCTATGTATTGGCAGAATTCAAAGACGATTTGACTGCTTTTAATGCTCTAAAAAAGGGAGAAGAGAGAGGCAAGGGTGAACTCAATTGCCTTATCTCTCAGGTGTTGTTTGAGTTGCTTCAGACTCATGGGATTGAAACACACTACATCAAACTTGTAGAAAATCACATTATGCTTTGCAAAAAAATGAAAATGATCCCTCTAGAGGTTGTGGTGCGAAATATCGCAACAGGATCGCTGAGCAAGCGACTTGGAATAGAGGAGGGCAGACCTTTGCCCTTTGCACTTGTGGAGTTTTATTACAAAGATGATAAGCTAGGAGATCCACTGCTTAATGATGAACATTGTTTGATTTTAGGAGCTGTGAAAAGTCAAGAAGTATTGGAGACTTTAAGAGAGAGTGGAAAGAAAATCAACACGATTTTGAGTGAGTATTTTCTAGAAAAAGACTTGATACTTGTGGATTTTAAACTCGAATTTGGTTTTGATGAGCAGGGAGAGATTGTTTTGGGGGATGAGCTAAGTCCTGATAATCTTAGGCTTTGGGATAAACATACAGGAAAAAAGCTTGATAAAGATGTTTTCCGTCAAGATTTAGGAGATGTGAAAAGTGCTTATGAAGAAGTTCTTGGCCGTATTAAAGGAGAGAGAAAATGAGAGTAGAAGTGCAAGTTATGCTTAAAAACGGAGTGCTTGATCCTCAAGCCAAAGCCATCGCTTCAGCCCTGCATTCTATGGGATTTGATACTCTTAAGGATGTCAAAATGAGCAAAAGTATTTTTTTGGATCTTGATGAGAGTGAGAAGCAGATCGCACTCCAAAAGGTTGAGAAAATGTGCCAAGAGCTTTTGGCAAACACCGTGATTGAAGATTATGTGATTAAGCTATGAGTGTTGTGATTTTACGATTCCCTGGGACAAATTGTGATTTGGATATGGGATATGCTTATGAAAAGCTTGGAGCAAAAGTAGAGTATGTTTGGCATACACAAGATTTTCTTCCAAAAGACACGGATTTGGTTGTGGTTGCTGGTGGGTTTAGCTATGGGGATTATCTAAGAAGTGGGGCGATTGCTAAGGTTGCTAAGATTATGGAAGCTGTGCGTGAGTTTGCAAACAGAGGTGGAAGAGTGCTAGGAATTTGCAATGGATTTCAAATCCTTACAGAATCTAGGCTTCTTGAGGGGGTATTGCACAGAAATGAGAGTCTTAAATTTATTGCAAAAAATGTGGAGCTAGAGGTAGTAAGCACGCAAAACCCCTTCCTCTCACCCTATAAACAAGGAGAGCACATCACTCTCCCCATCGCTCATGCGGATGGCAATTATTTTATCGATGCTGATGGAGTGAAAAAACTGCAAGATAGAGATCAAATTCTTTTGCGATACACTCAAAACATCAACGGCTCTGTGGATGCCATTGCGGGGATTTGTAATGAGGGCAAGAATGTTTTTGGACTTATGCCTCATCCTGAGAGAGCCATAGAAAAAGCCCTTGGGGGAGTCGATGGTTTGGCTATGCTTGGAGCATTGCTGTGAGGGTTTTGTTTGTTTTTATTCTCCCCCTCTCTTTCTTTTTTGGAAGTGATCATCCAAAGATCATCTACCTTAAACTCATTCCTCCAAAGATTCAAGAGCGAGGAATTTATGTTGGAGAAAAAATTGAAGTCAAATATGAACTCTTGCTTTTTGATAATGCTTCTTTGCTTGAAGTAGAGTTTATTCCCAATGAAAACGAAAAGCTTGCCAATGGAATCGAGCTTCTCAATCCCCAATCACCATGGCAAAAAGGCGATAATGACACTTATGAAAACACTTTTATTTTTAAAATCAAATCTCCTCAATTTATCCTGCCTTCTCTTAAGATTTTAGCTCTCTCAAGTGATGGAAGCTATACAGATGAAGCAATAGCCGATGGAGTCGGACTTGAGGCAATTGAGCTTGGAGGAGAGTTTTACTCAGGGATTGTTGCAAATAAGCTCTCCATTGGCAATCTTAAAGCAAAGAAATACGATGAGTGGAACAATATTGTTATTTTTGATTTGAGTGTAGAGGATGGGAATATTGAAGATTTTAATATCCCTCAAGCTCTTAAGCAAGGGTTTAATGGCGATATTGCTACCCAAGGAAGCAAGCAGAGTGGGATGTATTATGCTGTGATGGCAAATAACTTATCCAAACTTAAGACAACATACTTCAATCTTCAAAATTTACGCTATGAAGAGTTGTCTTTCCCTATTGTTGTCAAAGTTGATCGCGTAAGCACACAATCAGATCTAGTTCCAAAAAATACATTCTTAATTTTTAGCAACATTGTTTTGGGCTTAGTTGTAGTTTTGCTTATTCTTTTGGCATTCTATTTCAAAAAAAATCGTTTTACTTTTTATGTTTTGCTTCTGTTTGCATTTGGGATAGTGATGTATATTTTGCTAGAATTTGAAAACAAAAAAACTCTTACACTTATCCAAGATAGCCCCATAGCAATCTTGCCTACTTTTAATTCTACAATTATGGAAAACCTTGCCCAAGGCTCAAGAGTAGAAGTAATTGGAGAGCATGGAGAGTTTTACAAAATTAATCTGGGTGATATGAGAATAGGATGGATTAAAAAAGATGCTTGTCGATAAACTTAGAGGAATTTACGCCACTATTACCATTGCGATTGGTTTGGCTGTGATTATGTTTTTTATGAAATTTTCAGAGAAAAAGCAAAATTCAAGATTTGCTCGCACTTGGTGTCGCTTATTTTTTTCTTTCAATCGCTTTGAGATTGAGATTGTAGGAGCATTTGATGAGAGTGCGGATATGATTATGCTCAACCACCAATCTGTTGTAGATATTATTTTTTTAGAGGCTCTTCATCCTCGAAATCTATGCTGGATTGCTAAGAAACAACTAGGTGAAATTCCATTTTATGGCTATGCTCTTAGGGGTCCAGAGATGATTCTTATCGATCGAGAAGATAAGGCAAGTCTTATTTACATCCTCAAAGAAGCCAAAGCCAAATTTGCACAAAACCGCCCATTGGTGATTTTCCCTGAGGGGACAAGATGCAAAGATGAGAGTAAGTTTTTGCCATTTAAAAGTGGGGCAAAGCTTATTACAGAAAAATTCAATCTCAAAGTCCAGCCTATTGTGCTAGTTAATTCTGCAAAGATTTATAATACTTCTCCATTTGAAAGTAGAGGCAAAAAAGCACGAATTATTGCTCTTGAATCCTTTACTCCTAAGAAAGGAAGTGATTGGTATGAGAGATTGGAAGAGCAAATGCAAGAGGTTTATTCCAAGCACTATAAGGAGCTAAATCCCTAATGGCTCTACTCTCACTCCTTGAGATCAGCAAGAATTATGAACACAAAACTATTCTCCATCAAATCTCTTTGAGTATCAAAGAAGGGGAGAGGATCGCGATTGTAGGCAAAAATGGCAGTGGGAAAAGCACATTGCTTAAGCTTATTTGTGCAGAGTGCGAACAAGATAGTGGAGAGAGGGTTGTGGAGGGGAATACGCTCATCTCCTATCTTCCCCAGATCCCTCACTTTCCTTCTCATCTAACAGTTTATGAGGCAATAGAGTTAAGTCTTGATGAGTTAAAAAAGACTCATCTAAGACTTGAGAGTATCAATACACTTTTGCAAAAGAATCCTCAAGACAAAATACTTTTGGATGAATATGCTCAACTGAGTGCCTATATCGATGGACAAAATGCTTGGGATTTGCAAGCAAGGGTGAATGAGGTGATTGAGCATTTTGGTTTGCAAGATTTAGTAAAACGAGATGTGCATTCTCTTAGCGGTGGAGAGCAAAAAAGAGTCGCACTCTCGATGATTTTATTTAAGCAGTGTGACATTTTGCTTCTTGATGAACCAACAAACCATCTTGATGTAGAAATGGTGGAGTTTTTGGAGCAAAAACTTTTAGCTCTTAAATGCTCTTTGGTTTTTATCAGCCATGATCGCTATTTTATAGAAAACCTAGCTACAAGAGTGATAGAGGTTGAGAATGCTAAGCTAACTAGTTTTGAGGGGGGATATAGCTCATATTTGCACAAAAAAGAAGAGCTTCTTAAGGCAATGAGCAAAGAGCATGAGGTCTTACTCAAGCTTTTAAAAAGTGAAGAAGAATGGCTAAGAAGGGGAGTAAAAGCAAGACTAAAGCGAAATGAGGGGAGAAAAAAAAGAATCTTTGAGATGAGAGAAAAGGCAAAAAGTAACCCCTCTATCATCAACAAAATGCGTTTAGAACTTGAGCGAGAGAGAAAAGCATTCAATCAAGAAGAGGGCAAGAACAATAAAAAAATGCTTTTTGAAGCACATCATATCAGCAAAAGTTTGGGAGACAAAAAGCTGTTTTGTGATTTGAGTTTTAGAATCTTGCAAAAAGACAAAATTGCAATTGTGGGGAAAAATGGAAGTGGAAAAAGCTCTTTGCTTAAAGTTTTGCTTGGAGAGAGCAAGTGCGATTGTGGAGAGCTAAAAAGAGGGGAGATTCGTATAGGGTATTTTGATCAACATCGGGCGATGCTTGATGAGAGCAAAGATCTTTTGGAGACATTTTGTCCTAATGGTGGGGATAGGGTGGATGTGCGAGGGAAAAATATGCATGTCTATGGCTATCTCAAAAATTTTCTTTTCCCCAAAGAATTTTTAACTCAAAAAATCTCACAACTTAGTGGTGGTGAAAAAAATCGTGTGGCTTTGGCATTGCTTTTTACAAAAGAGTATGACTGCTTGATTTTGGATGAGCCAACAAATGATTTGGATATCAATACGATTAACATTTTGGAAGAGTATCTCAATAGTTTTGAGGGATGCATCCTCTTTGTTAGCCATGATCGTTATTTTGTGGACAAGATTGCTCAAAAGCTCTTTGTTTTTGAAGGGGAGGGCAGGGTTGTTGAGCGATATGAGAGTTATAGTGAGTTGCTAGAAGAGAAAAAAGAGTTATTAGAATATGAGATAATTGAAAAAGAACTTCAAAGAGATCATAAGGAAAAAAGGAGCAAAGCTCAAACCAAGTTGAGCTATAAAGATCAAAGAGCTTTAGAGAGTTTGCCTAGCGAGATTGAAGGGCTTGAGGCAATGATAGCAAGACTTGAAGGAGAGCTAAGTGATCCTAAAGTCTATGAGCAAAAAGGAATTGTAAGTATTGCCAATGAATTGGAAGAATGCAAAAAAGAGCTTGAGATCAAAATGGAGCAATACTTTGAACTATTGCAAAAGAGTGAAGAGCTTAAAGAGTTTTGATAAAATTTGCAAACTACAAATATGGTGGAGTAGAAATGAAAGAGAAATTAGTAATTAAAAATTTTGGACCTATTACTTCTGCTGAAATCGAAATTAAAAAGATGATGGTTTTTATCGGGGATTCGGGCAGTGGAAAAAGTGTCGTGCTTAAACTTCTCTCACTATTTCGTTGGATTTTTAAAAAACTTTCTATTGATTCTCAATATAAATTTGATGACTGTGAAAAAATTTTGATTCAATCTGGATTATTAGATTTTTGTACAAATGGAAGTGAAGCGACTTATTATGTAGATGAAAAATCATGTATTACTATAAGCTGTAAAAATGAAAAATACAAGATTGACCATTCACAATATGAAAGTAATAGCGTAGCAATTTATGAAAAGGTCTCTTTTATTTCTGATGAACGAATCATACTTCCATCGGTTTTAAATCATGAAATAAGAATCTCGAGATATCCCTACCATTTGGAGAAAACATACGAGGATTTGGATGATGCAATAAGAGAATATTTTTCTAAAAAAAGAAAGATTCAAATCAACACAATGAATATCAAATTGCTCAAGAAAAAAGAAGGAATAACAAACATCTATTATCTTGAAGACCAAAAAAACGCATTGCATTTTCATAATGCCTCATCAGGAATGAAGTCAGCATCCATTATTGAAATTATTACTTCATCTTTTGTCCAAAACTACGAAAAAGCTAAAGAAGATTTTCAAGAAGATATAATTCTTAATTACTTAAAGAAGGAGCATACTAAAGATAAAAACTTAAGGCATATTGATCTTCCTCAAATCGGAGAAAAGTTGAGCAGCTTAGAATATCATCTAAGCTTCTTTATTGAAGAGCCAGAGTTGAGTTTGTTTCCAGTAGCCCAAAAGAGATTGATAGATTATCTTGTGGCACTTACTTTTGAAGAGGGTAAAAATATTAGAATGGCCTTCTCAACACACAGTCCTTATATTCTTACTTCACTTAATTGTTTGTTAAAAGCATACCAACTTGCAGAAAAATTTCCATCATTAGAAAATAAGATAAAAAAAATTGTTGATGAAAAATATTGGCTTAATCCCAAAGAATTTGATGCATTTGTTGCAGAAAATGGAGGAGTGCATTCAATTTGTAAGGAAGAGAATGAAGACTTAATTTTGGCAGAAAAAATCGATGAGGTATCTGATGAGATTAGAGATATTTTTGACAGACTTATTGATTTGGAATTGGAGATGGAAGATTGAAATGTGATGTTGTAAATTTTGATTGCCCATTTGAAGAAAAGAGTATCAAATTTGGTTGCAAAACAGATAAACCATGTTGTAAAGTTGGGGGGAAAGAAATAGTATGTGAAGAAAATAAAAAGAAATTTCAATTAAAAATAACTAATGTTGCAAATATTTTCTACAGGGGTGAACTTGATGGATGCATAGAAAAAAACAATACGCAAAAATGTGATTATATATTTTTCACTCAAGATAGAAAAAAAGCAATTTTTATTGAACTAAAAGGAAATGATTTAAAAAAAGCTGTAGATCAAATTGAAGCAAGTCTAAAACAATATCCTCATTTAGGAAAAGAAGAGAAGATTTTGTGTATTGTTTCATCAAGAGGAGTGCCAGCCAAAACTAGTGAACAAAGTCCTGAGCATAAAGCAATTCTAAAAAAGTGGATGTGTTTGGGAGGATTACGAGAACATATAAGTAGTTCAAAACTTTGCCTTAAATATAATGGAAATATTTTTAAAAAAGGAGATTAGCTTGAACGAATCACAATACATTTGGAAAGATGGTGCTCTAGTAGCATGGCATGAGGCCACTACACACGTGCTTAGCCATACATTGCACTATGGAAACTCAGTTTTTGAAGGGGTGAGAGCCTATCCGACAAAAAGAGGACTAGCGATCTTTCGCCTTGAGGCACATACAAAGCGATTGCTTGATTCTGCAAAGATTGTGGCGATCAATTGTCCTTTTAGCTTTGAGGAGCTTTGCAAAGCTCAGATTGATATTTTGAATGCCAATGATTTTTCAGGTAAAGAAAGCGTATATTTACGCCCATTGATTTATCTAGGATATGGAAGTATGGGGATTGCACACTGGAATGCCCCTGTGCATACCATTGTGGCGTGTTGGGAGTGGGGAAATTATCTAGGAGAGGGAAGCCTAAAAGAGGGCATCAAAGTCAAAACTAGCTCCTTTAGACGCAACTCTGCCAATTCCTCTTTGAGCAAAGCCAAAGTCGCAGCAAATTATCTCAACTCTCAAATGGCACGCTATGAGGCACACCTGTGTGGATTCCAAGAGTGCTTATTGCTTGATGAGAATGGCATGGTAGCTGAGGGAAGTGGAGAGTGTATATTTATCATCAAAGACAAAGTCCTCATCACCCCACCATGGGATAACACACTCAAATCCATCACTCAAGAGAGTGTGATAGCTCTAGCTAAAGCTGAGGGCTTAGAAGTGGTGCAACGCCATATCACTCGTGATGAGGTGTATAGTGCGGATGAAGCGTTTTTTGTGGGAACGGCTGCGGAGATTGTGCCAATCAATGAACTAGATTTTAGAAAAATAGGCGATAAGAAGCCCATTACTCACTTTTTGCAAGAGAAGTTTTTTTCTCTTGTTAGAGGAGAGGATGAGCGATTTTCACATTATTTAACTTATATCAAGGAGTAAAAATGCCAATAGATTTAAATGAACATCTAAAAAAAAGAATGGGGGGTGAGCAACCTCGTCAAAATCAACCTCAAAAAGATCAACCCAAGAACACAGGAGAGAGCTTTTTGAATAATAGGGGGTTGGTATGGTTGATTGTGGGGGTGATTTTGGTTTTGATTTTGGTGATTGCACGACCTTTTGTGGTGATTAGATCAGGAGAAGTGGGGATCAAAGTAACTGCAGGAAAGTATGACAACACTCCACTTCAACCAGGGTTCCACTTCTTTGTGCCAATCTTGCAAGATGTGATTGTAGTGGATACAAGAGTGAGAATCATTAACTTTTCACGCACTGAAGATATGGGAGTGGTAGGGAAAAATCAAGGAATCATCCGCAATGATGCAATTTCTGTGATGGATTCAAGGGGACTATCCGTGAGTATCGAACTCACCGTGCAATACTCTCTCAATCCCTCTCAAGTCCCTCAAACAATCGCAACTTATGGGCTTTCTTGGGAGCAAAAGATTATCAATCCCGTTGTGCGTGATGTAGTGCGAAGTGTAGTGGGACGCTATCCTGCAGAAGAGCTTCCAATCAAGAGAAATGAAATCGCTCAGCTTATTAGCACAAATATTCAAGATGAAATCTCAAGACTTCCCAATTCTCCTGTTAAGCTTGATTCTGTGCAATTGCGTGAAATCGTATTACCAGCAAATATCAAAGAGCAGATTGAAAAGGTACAGATCGCTCGTCAAGAATCTGAGAGGGTAAGATATGAAGTGGATCGAGCTAAGCAAGAGGCTGAGAAAGTCGCAGCCCTTGCAAGAGGAGAGGCAGAGGCCAATCGTGTGAAAGCTCAAGGTGTGGCTGATGCGATTTTGATAGAGGCTAATGCCCAAAGCAAGGCAAATAAAACGATTGCTGATAGCTTGACAAACAAGCTTTTAGAGCTTAAGCAAATTGAGGTGCAAGGCAAATTCAATGAAGCACTCAAAGTCAATAAAGATGCTCAAATCTTCCTTACACCCAGTGGTGTGGTGCCCAATCTTTGGATAGATGGACAAAACAAAAAGAAGGCAAATTCTCAATAGGAAAAATTAATTGGAAGTTTTACATCAAGCTATTATGAATGCCAAGGAGTTTTTCCTTGGCATGTTTTCGGTTTTGACTTATTATGAGTTTTTAGTTTTTGGTGTGCTGTATTTTGTTTTTGTTTGTGTGTATTTTATTGGCTGTTTGCTGATGAAAGTAAGGTTTTTTATCCCCCAGTTCATCAAGCTGATTTCTGCAATAATTTTCTTTGCTATTCCAGTAGCAATGTATTATTGCTCTCAAAATTACCTATACAAAACCACCATTCAATACGCGATGAATAAGCCACTAGAGTATGCTCCTGCATTTTTTGTAGATGGAGTGATCAAAAACATTGGACATCGAGAGATTGGGAAATGTATTTATGTGATTGAGGCTTATCGTGATCCTAGCTATCCAAGAAACAAGATTCTTAATTTCTTTATGCCTCTTTATACACTTAAATATGAGTTTAAAGCTCCTTTGAAAGTAGGACAATCTCAAAACTTCAAGCATACATTCAATAACTTCAAATCAAAACATTATGAAACTAAGATGTATTGTTATGGCAAGAAGTAATAACAAGAGATATTCTTTATCAAACCATTTTGGTTAGTTTTGGATAATAATTTAGAATATTTTTAAATTGAATATCATTAAAATTTTCATGGCAATTCTTTTCATACAAATTAGGAGAATCCCAAAAATTCAAGGTATGTTTTGGATGTCCTAAAGCATGGTCAACTATTTTTGTTTTTGTACCTTTAAGTGTTGCCATAGCCCAAAAAAATAAATCATCCCCAAGAGGAGCTATTTTTGTAAAGATATCTTCATTAAGAATATCTTTGTGGAAACACTTTGGAGGATATAAGATTCCTGCACATCCAATACTTAAAAAACAAAATTTTGCATCACATGGAGGTTGAACTTCTTTCCACTCAATATAAGATGAGTGTTTTATTTTGACCGCCAAATGTGAGTGAATGTAGTGTGGAAACTTTTGATAACTCTTCCATAAAAATTCAAGATATCTTTTATGGTAATACATATCATCATCCATGGTTACAATTGCTTTATCTGGATATATTTTTAGAGTTGGGATTAGTTTTTTATATGATTTTATGTCTTTGTACCAAGCAATTTGCAACACCCCTCGAGATTTTTTTTGCAAATTTAAAAGTGTTTTAGGTATTTGCTTGTTAGGGAATTGTTCTTCAGAGAGCCAAAGTAATATTTTTTGAGGAGAATGGGTTTGTAAAAAAATAGAATAGATCGTATATTTTACATACTTAATTCTTTGGGGAAAAGAGGTGAGGGATACAATAATGGGGATGTTATACCCCCCCCCCCTCCTAATATTTTATGAGATTTGAATGTGTAAGTAATTGCAAAATGCATTTTCCACATCAAGCGTTTTAAAATCATTCTGTATC